>JBBQAU010000110.1:0-7837 GCA_038316685.1 Sphingomonadales bacterium | reverse complement strand
CGATCTGCTTGGCAATCAGATGTCGCTCGGCAATCTCGACCTTTTCATCCTCGGTATAGCCCTCCAGCCGGATGATCTCCATCCGGTCGAGCAGCGCCTGCGGCAGGTTCAGCGTGTTTGCGGTCGTGACAAACATTACGTCTGACAGGTCGATATCGACCTCCAGATAATGATCCTGAAACTTGTTATTCTGTTCCGGATCAAGCACTTCAAGCAATGCGGATGCAGGATCACCGCGGAAATCCTGGCCCAGCTTGTCAATCTCGTCGAGCAGGAACAATGGATTGCTGGTGCCGGCCTTACGCAAATTGGTGACGATCTTGCCGGGTAACGAGCCGATATAGGTGCGCCTGTGGCCCCGGATTTCCGCTTCATCCCGAACGCCGCCGAGCGACTGACGGACAAATTCACGGCCGCACGCCTTGGCGATCGATTTGCCAAGGCTGGTCTTGCCCACGCCTGGCGGGCCAACGAGACACAGAATTGGACCTTTCAGCTTGTTGGTGCGCGTCTGCACCGCCAGATATTCGACGATCCGGTCTTTCACCTTTTCAAGCGCATAATGATCCTCATCAAGCACTGCCTGGGCTGTCGCGATATCCTTTTTCAGCTTGGATTTCTTGCCCCAGGGCAGGCCCAGCAGCACATCCAGATAATTCCGCACCACCGTCGCCTCAGCTGACATGGGTGCCATCGTCTTAAGCTTTTTCAGCTCCGACGTAGCCTTGGTGCGGGCCTCCTTGGATAGCTTCAGGGTCGCGATCTTCTGGGTCAGCTCAGCGATTTCATCGCCCTCGCCTTCATCGCCCTCGTTGCCAAGTTCGCGCTGAATCGCCTTGAGTTGCTCGTTCAGATAATATTCGCGCTGCGTTTTTTCCATCTGGCGCTTCACGCGGCTGCGGATCTTCTTTTCAACCTGCAACACGCCCAGCTCACCCTCCATAAAGGCGAACGCCATTTCAAGCCGTTTTTGCGGATCACTCTCCACCAGCAATGCCTGTTTATCCGACACCTTGACCTGCAGGTTCGCGGCAACCGCATCGGCCAGCTTTGATGGATCATCGATCTCGCTCAGTTGAACAGCCGTCTCGGCTGGCAGTTTGCGATTCAGTTTTGCGTAATTGTCAAACTGATCGACGACAGATCGCATGAGCGCTGCGACTTCATGACTGATCGTCGGCGCTTCGTCGGTCTCTGCTTCGAGCATTGCGATTTCAGCCACCAAATGCCCGTCGCGACTTTTCAGATCGGTCAGCGATGCGCGCTTTTTGCCCTCGACCAAAACGCGAACGGTGCCGTCTGGCAATTTCAGCAACTGCAGCACGGTCGCGGTGACGCCGATATCGTAAACATCATCGCGATCGGGATCATCCTCAGCCGGATCGAGTTGCGCGACCAGAAAAATCTCCTTGTCGGCACCCATCGCGGCCTCAAGCGCCGAGACAGACTTGTCCCGACCAACGAAGAGAGGCACGATCATTTGCGGGAACACAACAATATCGCGAAGCGGCAAAACAGGAAAAGCGTGGGTCATGAAGTCTCCAACGATGCCCAACCGGGGCACCCATTGCTTAGTATATGGGCATTTGCTGCGCCTCATCAATCGGCTGGGCACCGGAATTTGTGCGGTGATGCTCCTGACAGCCGCTGCCCCGCGCAAAGGGGAGCCACCATTGACTGCGCAAACCCAGCGATCAGGCGGGGTGATTGATGTCGATCAGGCAAAACTGACGTTCGATTCAGCGGACTTGAGTTTTGAGATTTTCCCTGATCGGGAGGCTATTGCAGGTATAGCGACGCTGACCTTTACCGCCAAAGAGCCGCTCGCACGGCTTGTGATTGATCTCGACCGCAACCTGCCCGTTTCCGCCATTCAGGTCGAAGGCGTCGCGCTTCGGCCCGGCACTTGGTCAAACCCGCAAGGCAAGCTGACGATTCCGCTTCCCCGGCCACTCGCCAAGGGTGATCGCGTGACCGCGCGGATCAGCTATCGTGGCACGCCGCATGTCGCGGTCAGGGCGCCTTGGGATGACGGCTTTGTCTGGGCAAAAACAAAGGACGGCAAGCCGTGGGTCGCAACCACCGCCGAAGGCTATGGCTGCGACCTGTTCTGGCCGTGCCTTGATTTCCCCACCGGTGAACCGGGCCGGGTCGATCTTCATATCAAGGTCCCCAAGGGCCTGTCGGCTCCTTCCAACGGTATATTGCTGGGGGTTGATCGCCACCGCGACGGCCGCAGCACCTGGAACTGGCGGATAAAACACCCCAATACATACGGAATCGCCCTCAATATTGGCCCGTATCAGCAAATTACCGGCAGCTATAAGAGCCGTTTTGGCAATTCAATCCCGATGTTTTATTGGCATCTGCCGGGGGCAAAGGACAAGGCGCTGGCGTTATTTGCAGAATTTGCGCCGACGCTTGATTTCTTTGAATCAGTCATTGGCCCTTACCCCTTTGGTGACGAGAAGCTGGGCGTTGTCGAAACCCCGCATCTCGGCATGGAGCATCAGACGATCAACGCTTACGGCAATGGCTATGCCAAGGCAGCAGAAGGGTTTGACTGGCTGTTTCAGCATGAACTGTCGCATGAATGGTTCGGGAACCAGCTGACCGTTGCCAATTGGGATGATTACTGGCTGCACGAGGGCTTTGGCAGCTACATGCAGCCGCTCTATGGCCGCTGGCGCGAGGGCGAGGCGCGCTATGCGGCCATGCTTGATCTGACGCGCGCCAAGATCATCAACGCAGCGCCTGTTGTTTCAGGCACGATACGCACCGAAGAAGAGGTGTATGAGGACAAAAGCGGCGGCCCTGGTGGGGACATTTATTCCAAGGGTAGTTGGACGCTCCACACGCTGCGCTGGCTGATTGGTGACAAGCCGTTTTTTGATGCAACGCGGCGGCTGGTTTACGGCCGGCCCGATCCCAAGCCTGGCAATTTCGTGCCGCGCTACGGATCGACGGCTGAGTTTGAGGCTTTGGTAAACGAGGTGACGGGGAAGAATTATACTTGGTTTTTCAATGCTTATTTGCGCCAGGCTGCGCTTCCTGAGCTGATCACGAGCACGCAGCGCGGCGTCATGATGCTCGAATGGAAGAGCGCGAGCGGACCCTTCCCGATGCCGGTCGATGTCCAGATTGATGATCAGATAACCCGCGTCGAGATGCCCGATGGGAAGGGCAGCCTTCCCATCCCTGACGGCGCGCATATCGTCATCGACCCTTTCGCGCGCATTCTCAAGCGTTCGCGCGCCATTGAAGAAATGCATTCTTTTCAACAACTAAGGCTAGGGGGCTAACGTAAATAGCGCCAAAAAGCCGGCCAAGTTCTCGGTGTAAACCAGACGCTAACCCTTGCCCGCCCCAAAGCCCGGGGTGACGCGCTCCTCGCTGCGCCCTATGGACCCGCAATGCCTGTCACCGCCAAGATTTGTGGACTGTCCACCGCTCAGTCAATCGACGCCGCCATCACCGGTGGTGCGGCGCATATCGGCTTCATGTTCTTTGCGCCTTCCCCCCGCAACCTCGCCTTGGGTCAGGCAGCCGCGCTCGGCGCGCGTGTCCCCGCACATGTCGGTCGGGTCGGCGTGTTCGTCGATCCCGACGACGCGCTCATCGATGCCGCCATCGCAGCCGCTGGCCTGACGGCGCTCCAGCTCCACAAGGTCACCCCCGCCCGCGCCGCCGCACTCGGCGCGCGCACCGGCCTTGGCATCTGGGGCGTAATCGCGGTGCGCACTCGGGATGATCTCAACGCTGCCCGCCAGTTTACCGGTGCCGCGCAACGCATCCTCTACGACGCCAAGACGCCCGAAGGATCGACCTTACCGGGTGGGATGGGTGTGCGCTTTGACTGGGCGCTGCTCGACGGTTTCCGCCATCCCCTGCCCTGGGCGCTGTCGGGCGGGCTTGACCCTGTTGTCGTGGCCGATGCTGTCCGCCAAACCCGCGCTGAACTTGTCGATGTTTCCTCCGGCGTTGAAACCGCACCCGGTATCAAGGATGTGGACAAGATCGCCGCATTCCTTAAAGCCACGAGGCTGTTATGAACGCACCCAATTCCTTCCGCAGCCAGCCCGATGACCGCGGCCATTTCGGCCAGTTTGGCGGGCGTTATGTCGCAGAAACGCTGATGCCG
Source organism: Sphingomonadales bacterium (assembly GCA_038316685.1). Lineage (GTDB taxonomy): Bacteria > Pseudomonadota > Alphaproteobacteria > Sphingomonadales > Sphingomonadaceae > Sphingomonas. Next base: position 3,696 of record JBBQAU010000110.1, on the reverse strand, counting down.
CTCGTCCTTGAACTTGAGGCCGAGTATAAACGTGCCAAGGCTGACCCCACCTTTCACGCGCAGTTCAATGACATGCTCGAACATTATGTCGGCCGCCCCAGCCCGCTCTACTATGCCGAACGGCTGACCGAGGAACTCCGCAAAGACGCCGCCGATGGGATGGGTGCCCAAGTCTGGTTTAAGCGCGATGAGCTGAACCATACCGGCGCGCACAAGATCAACAATTGCATCGGCCAAATCCTGCTCGCAATCCGGATGGGCAAGACGCGGATCATTGCAGAGACGGGCGCGGGCCAGCACGGCGTCGCCACCGCCACGGTCTGCGCACGTTTTGGCCTGCCCTGCGTCATTTACATGGGCGCGCGCGATATTGAGCGGCAGCAGCCCAATGTGTTCCGCATGAAGCTGCTCGGTGCAGAAGTCCGCCCCGTCACGAGCGGTGCGGCGACGCTCAAGGATGCGATGAACGAGGGTCTTCGCGATTGGGTCGCCAACGTCCACGACACCTTCTATATTATCGGCACCGCCGCCGGGCCGCACCCCTACCCGGAACTCGTCCGCGACTTTCAAAGCGTGATTGGCAAGGAAGCGCGCGCGCAGATGCTGTCGCGCATCGACCGCTTGCCTGATGTGCTGGTGGCCGCAATCGGGGGCGGATCGAACGCGATCGGGCTGTTCCACCCGTTCCTTGACGATAGCGACGTGAAGATGCTCGGCGTCGAGGCGGCGGGGCATGGGCTCGACAAGGAACATGCCGCCAGCCTCGCAGGCGGCTCGCCCGGCGTGCTGCACGGCAACAAAACCTATCTGCTGCAGGACGAAGACGGCCAGATAACCGAGGCGCATTCGATTTCGGCTGGCCTCGATTACCCCGGTATCGGCCCCGAACACGCCTGGCTGCGTGACATTGGCCGCGTCGATTACACCAGCGCCACCGACACCGAAGCGCTTGATGCATTCCAATTGCTGTGCCGCACCGAAGGCATCATCCCCGCGCTCGAACCGGCGCACGCAATCGCCGCCGTCGCCAAACTCGCCCCGACAATGCGCGCGGACCAAATCATCCTGGCGAACCTGTGCGGGCGCGGTGACAAGGATATTTTCACGGTCGCCGAGGCGCTGAAGGTCCGACTGTGACGCGCCTATCCGCCGCCTTCCCCGCGGATCGCGCCGCGCTCGTCACCTTTGTGACGGCGGGTGATGGCCCCACCCCCGCGATCCTCGACGCGCTCGTTGCGGGCGGGGCGGATGTGATCGAGCTGGGCATGCCGTTTACCGATCCGATGGCCGATGGCCCGGCGATCCAGGCGGCGAACCTGCGCAGCCTGGCGGCGGGCACCACCACCGCCGATATCCTGCACATCGCCACCGATTTCCGCGTGCGCCACCCCCACGTCCCCCTTGTCCTGATGGGCTATGCCAACCCGATGCTGCGGCGCGGGGCGGACTGGTTCGCCAGCGCTTGCACAAAGGCGGGGGTCGACGGCGTGATTTGCGTTGATCTGCCGCCTGAGGAAGATGACGAGCTTGGCCCGCAACTGCGCGCAGCCGGCATTGATTTCATCCGGCTCGCCACCCCCACCACCGACGCTGCGCGTCTGCCCGCCGTGCTGGATGGCGCGAGCGGGTTCCTCTATTATGTGTCAGTCGCCGGGATTACCGGGCTGCAACAGGCGGCGCAAAGCTCTATTGCCGATGCCGTCGCTCGATTAAAGGCAGCGACGACCATCCCGGTCGTCGTCGGTTTCGGCGTGCGCACCCCCGATCAGGCACAGGCAATCGCCGAAGTGGCCGACGGCGTGGTTGTCGGTTCAGCCATCGTTGAGCTGATCGCGCTGCATGGGGAGGATGCACCTTCGCAGGTTAGCCGCTATGTTCACTCACTTGCCGACGCAATCGGTGCCGCGAGGAGAGTGACTGCATGACCTGGCTCAGCAATGTCCGCAACGCGCTGTCGTTCGTTGTGCCCGTCAAAAAGGACACGCCCGACACTCTGTGGCACAAGTGCAAGGGCTGCGGACAGATGATCTTCAGCAAGGAGCTCGAGGACAATATGTATGTCTGCCCCAGCTGCGATCACCATGAGCGGATCGGGCCGGCATTGCGGTACAGCTACACCTTTGACCCCGGCAGTTACACGATGATCGCGCAGCCAAAGGTGCAGGACGATCCGTTAAAGTTTCGCGATACCAAACGCTATGCTGACCGGATCAAGGCGGCACGGCTCGCCACCGGTGAGTCCGACGCCCTGACCAACGCGCGCGGAACGATTGAAGGCAGGCGCGCCGTCATCGGGGTGCAGGATTTTGCGTTTATGGGCGGATCGATGGGTTTGGCGGTTGGCGAAGCCTTTGTCGCGGGCGTCCAGGCAGCGATTGCGGATCACTGCCCCTACATCATCTTTACCGCGTCGGGCGGCGCGCGGATGCAGGAAGGCATTTTGTCACTCATGCAAATGCCGCGCTCAACGGTTGCAATACAGATATTGCACGATGCGGGGTTGCCTTACATCGTCGTTTTGACTGATCCGACATCGGGTGGCGTGATGGCGGCCTATGCAATGCTCGGCGATGTCCAGATCGCAGAGCCTAAGGCGACACTTGCTTTTACGGGTCGCCGCGTCATTGAAAACACCATTCGCGAAAAGCTGCCCGATGATTTCCAAACGTCGGAATATCTGCTTGATCACGGTATGATCGATATGGTGAAGCCGCGTAAGGAAATCCGCGAAACCCTGGCCAAGCTAATCGATTATCTGTGCGTCAAGGCGGCGGCTTAACTGGCCTGCCGCGCACCGATGATTTTAGCAGACTGACACGGTGCTCTAATGGCTGACCATGCAGTTTCTTCATCACCCGGCGTCCAGGCGCAATTGGACCGGCTCTGGGCGCTGTCACCGGGCGACGACGTCCTTGGGCTTGATCGCATAACGGCGCTGCTCGCGCGGCTGGGCGATCCTCATTTCCGGCTGCCGCCCGTGCTTCACGTCGCGGGAACGAACGGTAAGGGCTCAACCTGTGCATTCCTCCGCGCGGCAATCGAGGCATCGGGGCTGACATGCCATGTCTACACCAGCCCGCACCTTGTCCGCTTTAACGAACGCATCCGTATCGCGGGAAGTCTGATCAGCGACGACCAGCTTGAAGCGCTGCTGCGCGAGGTCCTCGATATTGCTGGCGATATCGGTGCGAGCTTCTTTGAAGTAACGACCGCTGCGATGTTTCTGGCCTTTTCGCGCAGCCCTGCCGATGCATGCGTGATCGAGGTGGGGCTTGGCGGCAGGCTGGATGCGACCAATGTTATCGCCAACCCGATCATTACGGGCATTGCCCAGCTTGGTATCGACCATCAAAGTTTCCTTGGAGACACGATGGAGGCGATTTCGGGCGAGAAGGCGGGCATCGCCAAGTCCGGCGTGCCGCTGGTTACGATGCGCTACCCCGCCAGTGTTACCGCCGTTATCAACGTGGCTGCCAAAGTGGCGGGGGCGAAGGTGAGCACCCTCGGCACTGACTGGGCCGTCAGCAGCGGTGACGGCGTCCGCTATGAGGATCGCGGGGGAATCGTTGAAACCGGCCTGCCCCGCTTGATTGGCTCCCACCAAAGCGAAAACCTCGGTCTCGCGATCGCGATGTTGCGGCATCAATCGACGCTGACGATTCCCGTTGCTGCCTATCGCGCCGCCGCCGAATGGGC
>JBBQAU010000109.1:0-7856 GCA_038316685.1 Sphingomonadales bacterium | reverse complement strand
GGTAAAGTTGGACGAGGAGCCTCGTCAAACGTCTCGATATCTATTAATCCTTGGCAGTCCGGAATTGATCCGCTGGTGCATTGACCGTCAATTTCCGCTGAATCTTGCTGTGTTCAGTGGTTCCAGTCATAAATCTATCACATGCCAAGGGGATGGGGCTTGAATGGCAAGCACGATCATCGAAATAACTGATTCGGAGTCGGTGCTGGCAGATGCTGGCAGGCCAAGTATGGACTCGGCTTCCCATCCGGTGGCGCGCTGGTTGTTTTTTGCGGCCATTGTCGGTGGCCTTGTCTTTGCAGGGATCAGCATCTTCACAGATACCGCTCAAGTCGGTGAAACGCTGGCGATTGGCGTATTTTTGTTTTTGGGGTTTGCGCTGCTGATCGCGCTAGGTTTTGAATTCGTAAATGGCTTTCACGATACTGCAAACGCTGTCGCGACAGTCATTTACACAAACTCGATGCCCGCGCCTGTCGCGGTGGTTTGGTCCGGCTTTTTTAATTTTCTTGGGGTGATGTTGTCATCGGGTGCCGTGGCCTATTCAATTGTCACCCTTTTACCGGTTGAATTAATCTTGAATGTGGGAAGTTCCGCTGGATTTGCGATGATCTTCTCGCTGCTGTCTGCGGCGATCCTTTGGAACCTTGCAACCTGGTATGTCGGATTGCCCAATTCATCCAGCCACGCGCTGATTGGCTCAATCCTTGGCGTAGGCTTTGCAAACCAGTTGATCGCTGCGGGCACAAGCGGCACTTCGGGCGTCGATTGGTCGCAAGCGCAGAAAGTATTGTCGGCGCTGCTGATCAGCCCAGTGATCGGATTCGTTGGCGCGCTGGTGCTGTTGTTGGTGATGAAACAGGTTTTGCGAAACCCCACGCTCTATACAGCGCCCGTTGCCAATCAACCGCCGCCCCGCGGAATCCGGTCACTGCTCATCTTCACCTGCACTGCTGTCAGCTTTGCGCATGGCGGAAATGACGGCCAAAAGGGCATGGGCTTGATCATGCTGATATTGATCGGCTGTGCCCCGACTGCTTATGCGTTGAACCGGACAATGCCGGAAAGTCAGACGCCTGCGTTTATTCAGCAATCGACGGCCGCCGCGCAGGTATTCCGCGATCATGCCGGCACCGCAACCGTAAATGGCGGCACAGCGCGAGAGGTTTTGGCGAGCGCACTCAAGACCAGGTCTGCGATGGACCCGGTTGTCTATTCGGCCATCGACACCGTTTCTCGCGATGTGACGGCGCAGATTGCGCGGCATGGCTCGTTGAGCAAGGTGCCGGCGGCCGTGACGTCCAATTTGCGAAATGATATGTATCTTGTGCTCGACACGACGAAGCTCGTCATGAAAGACAAGACTGTTCATGACGTTTTTTCTGAAGCCGAGATCAAGTCGGTTACTGCCTATCAATCCGGGCTCGAAACGGGGACGCGTTATATCCCGGCTTGGGTCAAGATCACCGTCGCGCTTGCGCTCGGACTTGGGACAATGGTCGGCTGGAAACGTATTGTCGTTACAGTCGGTGAGAAGATCGGGAAGACGCACATGACCTATGGTATGGGCGCATCGGCGGAAATGATGGCTGCAATCACAATCCTGTTGGCGGAACGTTTTGGGATGCCAGTGTCTACGACGCATATTCTTTCTAGTGGCGTGGCTGGCGCAACCGTTGCCAGCGGCGGCGGGCTGCAGGCGCGCACGATCCGGAATATGGCGTTGGCTTGGGTGATGACATTGCCCGTCGCGATGCTGCTTTCCGGCGGACTCTATTGGCTGATGTTGACGATAATTCAGGCAGTTGGCACCGCCTGACCGGACGGATTCGCAAACGGGGGTTAGACGCAAGCGGGCGTTGCGCTATCAACACCAAATGACAGTCCCACGCAGCATTCAGCCGCTGATCGCGCATCGCCGCATTTTGATAGCAAGCCTGGTGGGCACGTCGATCGAGTTTTACGATTTTTATATTTACGCGACTGCGGCGGCCCTTGTCTTTGGGCCGTTATTCTTCCCTGTCGAAGACGCTTCTGCGCAGCTGCTGCTTTCGTTCGCCAGCCTGGGTCTGGCATTTGTCGCACGCCCGGTCGGGGCCGCGCTGTTTGGTCATTTTGGCGATCGGGTTGGCCGCAAATCAACGCTTGTGGCGTCCCTGATGCTGATGGGCGGTTCGACCATCCTGATCGCGTTCCTGCCGACTTATGCCCAGATCGGTTGGTATGCGCCGCTGCTGCTCTGTCTGCTGCGATTTGGCCAGGGGTTGGGGCTTGGCGGGGAGTGGGGAGGCGCTTCGTTGCTGGCGGTTGAAAATGCGCCGCCCGGTTGGGAGGGGCGATTCGGGATGTTCCCGCCATTGGGCGCGCCAATCGGATTCATCGCCGCCAATGGCTTTTTCTTGTTGCTCGGCACGGTGATGACGGATGCGCAATTTCTCGCCTGGGGCTGGCGATTGCCGTTTCTGGCCAGTGCACTGCTTGTATTTGTAGGGCTCTGGGTCCGCTTGAAGCTCGTGGAGACGCCGGCATTTGCAGCAGCGACTGCAAAGGAACCCCCGCCACGGGTGCCGATCCTTGATCTGTTTCGGCATGATTTGCCGAACACGCTTGTCGGGACTTTTGGCGCAATTGCCGCGTTCGCGCTCTTCTACATCGCGACTGCCTGGGCGCTGGGCTATGGCACGACCACGCTCGGCTATAGCCGGAAATCATTTTTGCTCGTTGAGCTGATGGCGATTCCCTTCCTCGGATTTGGGGTGATTGCGGCGTGCATCCTGTCGGACCTGCGCGGTGCTGCCTTTGCGCTTCGGTTGGGGTTTGCCGGTTGTCTGCTCGTCGGCGCGCTGATGGGGTCGATGATTGGTTCTCAATCAATTACTCTGATCTTGCTTTGGTTGATCATGGCCCAGTTCATCATGGGTTTCACTTATGGCCCCTTGGGCGGCTGGCTGCCTTCCTTGTTCGGGCCAAGGGTGCGCTACACCGGCGTCTCGCTCACCTTCAATCTCGGCGGCATCCTTGGTGGCGCATTGGCACCGATTGCGGCGCAAGCGCTGGCGGCACGGGGCGGGCCAGCCTTGGTTGGCGTCTATCTCGTTGTTGCGGGGGTATTGAGTTTTTGTGGCCTGATATTTGCGCGGAGGCCCGCTGAAACCTGATACTTACGCCGCCCTGGCCCGCATGATGACGACGGTAGAGATGGCTAGCAGCAGGATCGCACTTGCCTCAAAAACGATTTTCTCCGGTGCCATTTCCTTGCCTTGCAACACAATGAGCCGGGCCAGTGCGGTAATGGCAATGAAGATGGGATAAACAAAGGGTGATCCAGTCCGGGTATAAAAAACCGCAATCATGCCGATGACCTCGGTATAGAGGAACATCAGCAGGATATCTGCAAGCCCGATCGTTTGGCGCAGATAGACTCCCCACATTTCCACCCCCGCCGCGCTGATCGTCAAAAGCGCGATGACGACCAACAGAAAGCTTTCGATAAAACGGAAGCCTTCGATCACACTTGGGTGCGTCGCAGAACGCGCCAAAGGCCTGTTAGTCCCGGCTGTCTCAATACCGGCAGGGTCGGGTGCTGAATCGCGGGTGTCGGAATCGTTTAGCATATCCGAGATAATAGAATTGATCGCTCCGCTGTCGAGCGATCTTAACGCTTCGGCCGCAATAAGGTGATCCGCGCTTTGCCATAGACGCGCTCGGCATCAATCAGGAAATGTTCGTTGAGGATCGCCTCTTTGGCTTCGGTTTCGATGCTGATCCAAGTTTCAGGGCCGATCCAGCCCAGCCGCGCCAGCTTGTCGAGTGTGACGATCCCAGCGCCCGAACCATAAGGCGGATCCATCATCACGATGTCGATCGGGGCAGGGGCATGACCGAGCGACAACACCGAAACGGGGCGGACGTCACCCACGGCATCCAGCTTTGCAAGATTGGCCTTCAACGAATTAATCGCCGCGCTGTCCTGTTCCACAAACAGGCAGGATAGGGCTCCGCGCGAGAGTGCCTCAATTCCAAGCGCGCCCGAACCGGCAAAAAGATCGGCGACCGTGAGCCCCTCGAAGCTTCCGATGCGGCTGATGAGCATTGAGAACAAAGCCTCGCGGGTTCGATCCGCAGTCGGTCGCGTGGCGTCTCCCTTGGGGGTGATTAAGGGCCGCCCACGCCATTTTCCAGCAATGACCCGCATAGTTTAGCGCCGGGTCCTTGGTGGCCGGGGCTTGGCGGCGGGACGTTTCCTGACGTTTTCAGTGCGGGTGCCGCGCGGCTGATCAATGAAGGTCGTAGGCTTGGCCTGGTCCTGCTTCTTCCGGGGATCGGTTGCGGTCCGCCGCGCCCTGGCGCTGGTCGCGTCGCGCGTTGCGGGCCGGGTTGGCTTTGCTGGAGAAACGCCGCCCTTTTCCTTGGCGTCATAGAATCGCTTTGGCTTGATCGGCGTGATGACACGCGGTGCCTTGCGGGGTTCTGCCTTGTCGGGGCCGGGTGCGGGCATGATGCGCGCGGGACGATCACCCCGTGATGGTGCGCTGCTGCGCTCGGCGCGATTGCGCGGTGGCGGGGCCTTGGTCTGCTCGGGCGGTGGGTTTCGTGTCGGATCGCGGCGGAAAGCAATGACGTCATGTTGGCGGACTTCACCAAATTCACCTGGTCCGAGATCGCCAAGCAGAAAGGGGCCGTAACGTGTGCGGATCAACCGCGAGACTTTCAGCCCGAGAAATTCGAGCACGCGGCGCACTTCGCGGTTTTTGCCCTCGGTCAGGATCATCTCAATCCAGACATTGGCTCCTGTGCGGCGTTCAAGATTGGCATTGATCGATCCGTAACGGACACCTTCAACCTCAACCCCCTCGATCAAATCCTCAAGCTGGGTCTGTGTCACCTGGCCGTAAGCGCGGGCGCGGTAGGCGCGCTCTACCCCGGTGGAGGGGAGCTCAAGCTGGCGCTTGAGCTCACCATCCGTGGTAAGCAGCAGCAGCCCCTCAGTATTAATATCAAGCCGCCCAACCGGGACGAGCCGGGGCAGGTCATCAGGCAGCTTGTCATAGATTGTCGGCCGGCCCGCCGGGTCGCGCTCCGTCACGAGCAAGCCGCTTGGTTTGTTGTAAAGGAACAGGCGGGCAGGCGCGGCGGCCTGCACCGCAATGCCATCGACCGTAATCCCGTGGAGCGAGGTGAGCACTGTGGCGGGCGTGACAATCACCAGACCATTCAGCGCGATCCGCCCCTCGCTGATCATCCGCTCAATCTCGCGGCGCGACGCGACACCGGCGCGCGCGAGCAGTTTGGCGATACGGTTACCCTCGCGGGGTTCTGGGCTGTCTTTGGGTGTTGGCACGGTGATGCTGATACAGACAAATGTCGCGATCCGTCAGAAAAAAGCAATTCGGCGGCTCGCCGCTCAGCCGCCGACGCCCGCCATAGCCAATCGGCGCTCGACCTGATCATGGAAATTGCGGATGCCGGTTTCCAATGTGCCGAGGGTTAGTCGCTCCAATGCCCCCGATTCCAGTCCCTGCTGCCCCAGTTCGGCCGCGCGGAAATCCTCGCCTGCAAAAACCTTGCCGTCGAGCAATGCCCAGCTGCGTTCCCAGTGATTACGAGCCTTGTCGCTTGCCGGGGCTTCGGGGATGAGCATGAAATCCTCAACGAGCACCTCGCGTTCGGATTGCGGCATCATCACCATCAGATTGATGTAATCGGGGCTGACGATCAGCACCGTGCCCGGGAACATCTGATAGGTGTAAGTGATCGCCGCGCGCAGTTGCGCCCAGTCGCCACCTGCAGCCGCCACCAGATCAGCCTCGCGGCCGACCGCTGACCGCTGATGGGAGCCAATCCGGTCGCCGGTTGTCACACCATCCTTGAAGAATGGGCCAATCGTTGCCGAGTGAAGCCGCTGGACGTGATAGCTTTCCTGAAAGGCATCGACGATCAGCTTCCAGTTGGCGGCAACGCGGTGGGTGCGCCTTTTAAACAGATATTGCCCCGCCAAGCCAAAGGCGGCGAAATCCTTGCCCAACGCGACGGCCTCGGCAAAATCGGCACCTTCGTTGAAGGCGAACCAGATGAGTCCGCCCGCTTCCACCGTCGGCAAGCGTTTCAGACCTAACTGTTGCTTGTCCAGGCCGGGGAATGTGTCGGGCCTCGGCAGTGCCGCCAGCGCCCCGTCGAGTGAATAGGCCCAGGCATGGTAGGGACACACTAATCGCCCGGCGCACACTGGCTCGTCGCCTTCGACGAGCCTTGTGCCGCGATGGCGACAGACGTTCATAAACACATGCGCCTTGCCCGACTTGTCGCGGGTGATGAGCAGCGGCTTGCCGAACCCATCGTGCGGCACCGCCATGTTGTTTTCAGGCAGCAGGGCGGAAGGCGCGATTACCAGCGGGACTTTGCGAAAGATCGCTTCCTGCTCGGCGGCGTGACGTGCGGCCGAAGTGTAAGCGGCGGCATCGACGTGTGTCACGGCAGTGCTTCGGCTCGTTCCACCCGCCGCAAGGCTGGCCGCGAGCGCGAGCTGGCCTTGCGTCGGCGTCAGCCCGCTGGGCGAGTGCGCGTTCATGGCTGTCCTTCCCCTGTTTTCACGCTAGTGTCGGCCCGAATGCGGTTGGGAGCAAGAGGCGGATGACGGCCACGACAAGCGGGGGTGATTGGGCGTCGGGTGTGCGTCCCTATGTCGAAAAGGCACCGCTGGCTGCATTCTTCCTCGGGATTTCTTCGGGTTTTCCGTATGCGATGATCGGCGCGACGCTCACCAGTCGCCTCGCGCAGGATGGCATCGACAAGAAGACGGTGACGGCGTTTACGCTCGGTTTTTTGATCTATAATCTCAAACCGCTCTGGGCCTGGGCGGTTGACGGCGTGCGGTTGCCCGTGTTGTGGCAGCTCGGGCAGCGCGTTTCCTGGCTGATCTTTGCCGGTTTTCTGGTGATGGCCGCTGTTGCCAATCTCGCGTTTGTCGATCCCAAGGCGGATATCGGTGCAACGGTGGTCGCGGCAGTGCTTGTCGGCTTTGCCGGAGCGACGTTTGATATTGTCATCGACGCTTACCGGATTGAGCAGTTGAAGCCTTATCAGCTCGGGGTTGGCTCGGGCATGACGCAATATGGCTGGCGGATCGGATCGGTTGTGGCGGGCGCGCTGGCGCTGGTGCTTGCGGCGCGGATTGGCTGGACCGGGGCCTATCTTGCGTGTGCGGTGTTTGCGCTGCCCGCGATGGTGACCGGCCTCGTTCTGGGTGAGCCCGAACGCCACCGCGAACCGGTTTCGCGACGGGGTGCGAGCGAGATCGCCGCCTCGATCATTGGCCCCTTCACTGAATTCTTCCAGCGGCAGGGCGCGTTCATCGTGCTGCTCTTTATCCTGATCCATAAGATCGGCGATACGCTCGGCCAGATCGTCCTGCGGCTCATGCTGAACGATCTGGGCTTCAGCAATGACGAGATTGCGATTTTCGACGTTGGTGTTGGCTTCTGGGCTTATCTCATCGGCATATTTATTGGCGGGGCGCTCTATTCGGCTTTGGGGATGCAGCGCTCGGTTTTGCTCAGTCTGGTCTTGATGGCGGTCTCGAATGCCAGTTTTGCAGTGCTGGCGGGGGCTGGGCACAGCAATTGGGGGCTGGCAGGGGCAATCGGATTTGAAAATATCGCGAGCGGTATTGGTGGCGTGACCGTCATCGCCTATTTTGCCGCGCTGTGCGATCTTCGGTTCACGGCGTCACAATATGCGCTGATTTCCGCAGCATCAAGCGTGGTGGGCCGCTTGCTGACCGCCACCACCGCCGGGGCGCTGGTCGAACAGTTCGGCTACGTCGATTTCTATTGGATGACGACGGTGGTCGCGTTTCC
>JBBQAU010000108.1:0-7911 GCA_038316685.1 Sphingomonadales bacterium | reverse complement strand
TCATAAATATTATCGACCCGGTAGGCGAGATGGCCAAAGTTGCGGCCTTCGCCATACGGCTCCGGATCCCAGTTATGCGTTAGTTCCACCTGTGCCTTTTCGTCGCCCGGTGCAGCGAGGAAGATCAGCGTGAAGCGGCCCTTTTCGCTGTCGAGGCGACTCTGCTCTTCAAGCCCCAGCAGGTTGAAAAAGCGCACCGTAGCTTCGGGGTCGCTGACGCGGATCATCGTATGCAGATATCTCATCGCGATTTCCTTCTTCGCCTGAGTCCCCAGATAGGAAGCCGGGTGGTGCTGCGCCAGCCATTTTCAGGGATTGGCGGGCTTGCGCGGCTCCTCAAACTGCGCAAGCGCGGCCCTGGCGAGATCAGCCGCGCCACTGGCGGGTGCGATTCGAATGGCATCGGCCCAGGCGTTACGAGCACCGGTTTCGTCACTCCCCAGTGCCGCGATATTGCCGATCTCAACATAGACAGACGGATCGTCCGCAGAGAGCTCAAAGGCTTTTGCGATGTCGCTGCGCGCACGGGGCAGATCGTCCATTCTGCGGGCCAGGGTTGCCGATGACAACCAGATCAGCGGATCTGCGTTTGCCAACGAAAGCGCACGGTCCAGATCGGCACGGGCGGCCTCTAACTCACCCAGCAACACCAGCGCGCGGGCATGATCAAAGAGTGCCTCGCCCCGCTGAAGCCCAACGAGCGTACCTGCAGCAAGGGCCGCATCAAGGGTCAGTCGCGCCTTGGCCGGTTCTTTGGCAGCCAGCCACGCATTGCCCGCCTGCGCCCAATAATGCGCCGCGCGCTGATCATGGGCGACTTCGGCATCTTGCGCAGCCCCTGCAAATTCATCAGCGGCGAGTGCCCAGCGCCCTTCATTGGCATAAGCCATGCCCAGGCACTGTCGAGCAAAGAAGACGCCGCCCTGCGCGCGCCATGCAACCGCATCGCGCTCGGCCTGAGCGGGGTTGTCGGTCGCCTGATCGAGACAGGCATCATGGCGTTGTTGGATCGTCAGGGAAGGGAACGCCGCGACGGGCGCGGGAGGACCGACCGGCAGCGGGCTCGTCTGCCCAAGCAGGGCAATCAGCAGGGAGGCTATGGGCACACGATCACTTCCTCAATCGCCCGAATGATCACCGCGATATCGGCGTCGCGTGACAGGCGGTGGTCCCCATCCTTGATCAGCTGTGTCTGCACATCGGCTGAACGCAGCAATTCAGCTAGTCTGACGCTGAGCATATAGGGGACGTCAGGATCGGCCTGTCCATGAATGAGGCGTACAGGCACGTTGATTGCGATCCCGGCGTGCATCAGGCGATTGGCTTCGCCCGATGACCAGAATGATCGACTATAAACGGTTGGTTCCTCCGCGTAGGCGGACCGACGCTCAATCCGCCCGTCGCTCAGCAATTGCAGTTTTTCTTCTGTTGAAAAACCCCAATCCGTAAAATCGGGGGCCACCGCGATACCGACCAACCCCTTTACCCGATCAGGCCGAAGCAACGTCGCCAGCAGCATCAGCCAACCGCCCATCGACGATCCGACCAGGATGATCGGGCCGTCGACGACCCTGTCGATGATCGTAAGCACATCATCGCGCCATCCGGCGAGCGTCTGCGTCTCGAAAGCACCGGGGCTTTCGCCACACCCGGCATAGTCAAACCAGCAAAAGGCGCGGCCCGTGCGCCTGGCCCAGGCCTCAATCGCAACCGCCTTCGTGCCAGTCATGTCGGACGCGTAGCCCGGGAGGAAGACAATCGTTGGGCCGGTCCCGGTCGTCAGAACATGGGCGGGCGTCGGGTGCATCTCGGTCATGACCGACATTTATCCGGCGCAAGTCACGTTGGGAAGTGAGCCTGCACTCAGAACGGGAAAAGTGACTTGGATGAATTTTGATCAGCGCTGCAGATTGTTTTGAGTTTTTTCCAATCGTCTTGCGCGAGCGCTGGTAGAAAGCCGCCGCTGCCTTTTGCGCTGCGGGTGAAGCTTTCTGCCCGGGTTGCAGAGACCGGGTGCGTCGATAAATAGCTTAGCCAAGTGACGGTGACCTTGTTCTTCGCCTCGCCGCCTGCGAGTCGCTTGAAGAAGTCGGCCGTTGGCAGCGGTGAAATCCTGCTGCGGTTAAGCGCTTCGATTGCATAATCATCGGCGCGGCGTTCGGCCCCACGCGAATAGGCTGTCGAGAGCAGCGCATTGGTATAGCCGCCGATATTGCCATCAAGCCCGCCCAAAATCACGCTGAGGCCCAGTTGTCGCAACAGGCTTTCGATCACGTCGCGATGCTCGACATGGCCAAGTTCATGGGCAAGGATGCCCGCAACCTCGTCAGCCGATGTCGCGTTCTTCAATAGGCCGTCAAAGATGATGATCCGCCCGCCCGGCAAGGTTACGGCATTGACCATCGCAATGTTGGCAACCTCAATATCAACGCTGCCAGTTTTGACTTGCAGGCGGCGTGTAAGCGCAGCGAGTGCATCACGCCCGCCGGGACCGTTACAGAAGCGGTTGCCAAAATCGCCGATCATCAGATCGCCCAGCTTGCGTTCAAGCGACGGCGGCACGAGTTTGGCAACTATTGCAGGTGTTCGCGACAATAAGAGCAGCGTGATCGCAGTGATCGCGGCAAAGATTGCAAGGGCACCCAGCAGGCCAAGCCGGTCAATGATCCCGCCATATCGGGCAGGCGCGGGCATTACGTCGGCTAATGCAGGCGGCAGGGCCTCAAAAAAGCCAATGCGCCAGCCGGTTTTCCCCTTCAGTCCATAGACCGGCAGCCCGCCTACGGGTTCGCGCGCGACGAGTTGAGCCAGGCCATATTGCGCGCTTGGGATGGTGTCTTCGACCAGATAGAAATGGTCACCCTCAATAATCAGGAACGGCTCATGCCGGATCGCGCTCGCCCCGTCATAATGCCAGACGCGCACGTCTTCGTCCGCGTTAGAAGGCACCGACGTCAAAGGCATCGAGCAGCCCTTCCCCTTGGGTAGGTTCACGCGTTGTCGATTGCGTCAATTCATCGACCCGGATTTCGCCATAGGCGCGCATGTGGCGGATAAAGAAAGTCCAATTGCGATAGCCGATAAAGATATAGCCGATGCCCAGCGTGCCAATGATCAGTAGCGCATTGCCCAGCGCAAGTATGAACCAATCCCAGGTGCGCGCCGTGAATTCAAACTCCAACTCCCCGAGCCTCAAATGACCGACGACTTCGCGAAAATACGCAGCATAATAAAATAGCGAGATCATCCCGAGCAACACGAAGAAGATAAAATAGCCAAAAGCCGCGATCAAAACGAGCCAGACCGCCATGCCAAGCTGGCCCGCGTTCTCGGCGATCATGGGGCCAGCTCCCAACATCCCCAGGACGGCAGCCACGCCCAGCGCAGCCACGAGCAGAAAGGGGAGAAGATAGAATAGCAGAAAGCGCGCGAAAATCGGTCCCGCTCTTGCCGTCGATGCGAATTGGAGCCCTCCAAAGCTCATCACATTCCAGCGTTTGTTCCATAAACTCACCATCGACCAGGGAATGAGAAGTCCGGCCGCGAGCGAACCGATCACCGTCCGCCACAGGTAGCTCAGGCCAAAACTAAAGCCCTGTTCATTGCTGCCGCCACGGATTCCACGCCAAAAAGTGCGACTGAGACGATAACGCAGCGCACGAAAAATGGCGATGCCCGTCAAGGCCAGGACCAGTAAATAAAGCAGTATGCCGATAACCCCGGCCGCTTCTGCGTAGCCGCGCAGGACCAGCGCCTGCAGGCCGAACTGGATGAACAGCGCCGGGAACGCGAGCAGAGCAATCGCCATTGCATAGCCGATCATCAGCTCAAGCCCCGTTCCGGTCCATTCCAGCCGATCATCAATGAAGCGCGTATTGCTCCACAAGAATTGCCGCTCGCGGGTGCGTGCCCAAAAATTATAGATTCCGAGTGTGACGATACTGAGCAGCAAATTGGTGAACGCAATCGGCGCAAAGGCCCTCCAGTCGCCCTCAAACGAAAATGCGTCGCTATCATTGTCGCTCTTGCTCGTCGCCACTGCGTTGCTCCCGAGTGTATTGCCCTCTGGAGCGCAGCGCGACGGGCCGGTCAATCCGGGATGTGCCGGATCGGCCGATGGTCAGGGGGCATCGACGAAGTTTTTGACGGCCTTGGCAAACTCGGCCGGTTGGTCGAGCATGATGAAGTGCAAGCTACCAGCGATTGGCACGAGCTGGGCTGGCGATCCGGCATAGGCATTTTCCCAGATCAGCTTGGCTTGCGGTCCCGCGCCGGTGGCATAAAGCACCGTAAAGGGTCGGGCGGCAATCTTGGCAAGCTCAGGCCGGATATCCGTCGTCATGACCTCATACACTGACTGCCCGGTGACGCGCGGATCAGCTCTTGTGCCCCAATTGGCGACCATGATCCGACCCGCAGGCGTATTTGACCAAAGGCCGCCCGGATCGCTTGTGACGGGTGTCGTTACCAGCGGTGTCGCCAGTGTCTGAGCGCGCGCCTGTTCGGCATAAGGCTTTGCTGATTCCACCGTCGCGGTCGGCCCGAACAACAGGCTGAAGAACGGCAGGGAATCGACGACCATCACCCTGCCAGTCGATTGGGGGTAGCGCGCGCCCATCATCATCGCGAGCAGGCCGCCCATCGAATGGCCGATGATCGCGGGGCGCTCAATCTTGTGTGTGCGGATGTAACCGTCGAGATCGGCGGCAATCCCGTCGAGCACACCGGGCTTCACATTGTCACCGGGCGCGTCGCCGCCAAATCCGTTGACTTGCACCAGATAGACCCGGTGCGTCTTGGCAAGCTCTGGCGCGACCCCGTCCCAAACCGTGCGGGGACTTGCAAGACCGGGAATAAGGATCACCGGCGACCCGGCGGTCCCCAGCACCGTCACGGAAATATGGGGCGAGCGTTCTTCGGCCACAGCCGGCGCAGCTTGGCCTTGCGCAACCGCAGGTTGGATGACGGCAATCGGTGCGAGGAGGGCGATCAAACAGGCGATGGTCAAACGAATCATATCATGGCTCCTTGGAGGGACTTGTGAAAACTTGTTCAATCGCCAACCCGAAGAGTTCGGCGATGCGGAAGGCGAGCGGAAGCGAGGGATCGTAGCGCCCGGTTTCGATTGCGTTGACGCTCTGCCGCGAGACTTGGAGCCGGTCAGCAAGGTCGCCCTGGCTCCAGCCGCGCTCGGCGCGCAGGACGCGCAGCCGGTTGGTCATGCAGCCGAGTCGCGTTCAATCAATTGGTTGACGAGCCCGCCAACGCCCAGCCCGGCGAACCAGATCACCGCAACATAGAAAGTCGGGATATGCGGCGCGCGCGCATAGATTTCCAGAAAACCCCATGCCGTTGTTAGCGACAGGGTTAGCCCCGTCGCGACCAGTGCCTTTCGGACTTCGAGCATGCGCACATATTCATCGCGCAATTTCAGGAAAAGCTGTCCGATGATCCAGAAAACGCCGATAATCGGCAAGGCTGGCAGCACCGCAATCACCCAGAGCACAGGCCCGCGCGCGCCCGTGGCCGAGATCAGCGCAGGCGCGGCAAAACACAGCACCGCATAGGCAATCATCATCGGCACAAACCGCCGCAGATAGGCCCGCTGGGCAGGATCACGGATCGCAGACATGTAAAGCACCCTTTCACTAATGTGAAGGATACTTTACATATTAGACGCACGTCCTGTCAAGGTCGCTTTCCAGCACGATATGGTCAGATAATATACTCAACCGTTGTCATTTGGGTTTGGGCAGCACGGGCGGCACCCCGTTTGGCGACCAGCTGTTCGTGGAGTTCGGTCACTGTATCGCTGCCCGCTGTCCTGAAAACAAAAGGAAAGACAGCGTGAAGGAAGCAGCGCACGCCGCCGCTGACCATGCGCATCCCAAAGCTGGAGGCGACGCCGAAATGTTCGGTATAGCTTTCTCCGACCGAAGCCGGGTGATCAAGGAAAAGGCGGCGGATCATGAACATCCCCTATGATGGCTGGATCGTAACTGTATCAGGTCGATCGCTGCTTGCCAGCGCCTGAAGCATGGCAGCTGCAACTAGGCTCAGCGTGTCATCGCGCGCGCCCATCACAATGATCCGGTCACCGGGCCGCGCGGCGTCGACAAGGTAACGAGCGGCGGCGTCGCGGTCGGCCAAATGCAGCGCGGTCCGCCCCGTCGCGGCGATATCGGCAACGATGTCTGCGCTTGTGACGTCTCGCGTAACCGTGCCGCCGAAATAGGCGGGATCGGGCAGGACCAAAATGTCGTCGGGGCCGAGATGCGTAACAAAACTCTCAACCAATTCGCGACGCATGACTTTGAGCGGTCCATAGCCGTGCGGCTGAAACAGGATCAGCAACCGACCGGGAAAGGCATGGAGCGTGCTGAGCGTGGCGGTGATCTTGTCCGGGTTATGCCCGAAGTCATCGATGACGGTCACGCCCGCCGCTTCACCGACGCGGTCAAAACGCCGTTTCAAGCCAGTAAAACTGCCAAGCGCGGTCGCCGCTTCATGCAGCGACACACCTGCCGCGCGCACTGCCCCGATGGCGGCGAGCGCGTTAGCCATATTGTGGCGGCCCGGCACTTGCAGCGCGACCTCGACGATCAGATCATCCTCGATGACCATGAAGTCGATGCCGAAAGGATGCTCCTCGGCGAAGATCGATTGCAGGTCGGCGGCGCGCTCGATCGAGTAGGTCGTCAGCCGATCGGCTGGCAGGGCGGCGGCAAGTGCAGCGGCATCCGGGTTGTCGATATTGACGACCGCCCGACCGCTCCGTTTTAGAAACGCGTCGAACAGGCCGCGTAATTCCTCCAGCGACTTATGGTCAAGGCTGACATTATTGAGCACCGCAATTGACGCGTTGTAGAGTGCAATTGAGCCGTCACTTTCATCAACTTCGCTGACAAAGACATCGCCTTCGCCAACCAGCGCACCGGCAAAGGGTGCCTCGGGCCGCGCGAAGTTTTTCATCACGGCGCCATTCATCACCGTCGGTTCGCGGTCGAGCGTGTGAAGTATCCAGCCGATCATCCCCGTAACGGTTGATTTGCCGCTTGTCCCGGCAACGCCGATTGACAGCGGCGCTTTGTTAAACAGGGTGGCCAGCAACTCGGCCCGGCTCAACCGTTTGGCACCGATGCGCTCGGCTGACACCAGATCGGGAACATTTGCTTCGATGGCGGCAGACGCGACGACGATCTGACCGGCGCTCGTGATCCCGCTGCCGTCTTGCGAGAACAGGTCGATACCAAGTGCGCGGAGCTGGTCGAACTTGGCGGGCAGGCTGTCTTGGTCCATGCTGCGATCAGAGCCAGCGACACTTGCGCCCTGCGCGGCCAGGATCATGGCGAGCGGCATCATTCCGCTGCCGCCAATGCCGACGAAGAAGTAGGATTTGCCTGCGTCCATCGCGGCGCGCTATCGCGATATTTGACGTCGAGAGCAAGGAGTGGTGATGCGGATCGGGATGGTGGCACCGGGCAAGCGGCTCGACCAGGCATTGGCCGCGCAATTGCTGGCGTTGGTGGCAGGGCATTTTCCGACGGTTGAACTGCTGATCCACCCCCAATGTTTTTTGAGCGAGGGGCATTTTGCCGGCCCCGATTCGGCCCGCGCCGCCGCCTTTCTGGAAATGGCAAATGATCCCAAGATCGATGCGATCTGGTTCGCCCGGGGCGGGTATGGCTCAAACCGCATTATCGACCATGTGATGGGGTCGCTGGCGCCAACGGCGGCGAACAAGGCCTATCTCGGCTATTCTGATATGGGGTTTTTGCTCGGGGCGCTTTATGCCCGACGCATCGGACGACCGGTCCACGGGCCGATGCCGACTGACCTCGCGCGCGAAGGCGGCGAGGCGGCGGTGCTGCGCGCGCTTGGTTGGCTGGCGGTGCAGGATCGCTCAGCGTT
>JBBQAU010000107.1:0-7939 GCA_038316685.1 Sphingomonadales bacterium | reverse complement strand
CTCATTCATTTCCTGATGCCACTGTTTACGAAGGTTCGATGGCGCGATGATTAGAATGCGCCGCTTACCCTCGGCCCACCGTTGCGAAATCACCAATCCGGCTTCGATAGTTTTGCCAAGGCCAACTTCGTCGGCAAGCAGTGCTCCCTTTGACAGTGGCGATGCGAATGCAAATAAGGCCGCGTCCACTTGATGCGGATTCATATCAACTTGCGCGCCCGCGACAGCAACTGCGAGTTTTTCACTACTATCGGACGATCGCCGTCGTACAAGGTCACTAGCCAAGTATTTTGAGTGATAATCTGTAATTATTTCAGTCATTCATTTGGGCTTTTATCGGCTACCACTCCAACCGCAAGGCGATAACGAGCATAACGCCGCTCACCGCTGCGGACGAGCGCACCCTTCTCGACAAGATCAGCCAAATCGCGGGTCGCGGTAGCAAGTGCAGCGCCGGTGATCGTCCGATAATTCCCCGCACTCAAGCCGCCCTCAAACCCATCCGGCCCTTCGCGGAACAGGCGCAGCAGCGCCTTCTCCTGCCGTTCGTTCATTTGCCCGCGCAAGCGATCAAGCAGCCGTGTCTTGTCGATCAGGAAGCGGATGCGGGTGATCGTCCGCGCCTGCGCCTCGATGACAATATCGGCGAACCATCCGAGCCAGGCGTTGATGTCGTTGCTCTGACTGCCAAGCTGGAGCGCGGCGTAATAGGCTTTTCGGTGGCGGTGGATCGTTTCGGCCAGTGCCGTCAGCGTCGGGGCGGACAAGTTTTGGGCCAACGCCTTTTCAGCGATGGCGCGTCCGATCCGGCCATTGCCGTCCTCAAAGGGATGGATGCTCTCGAACCACAGGTGCGTGATGGCGGCACGGGTGATCGCTGGAAGCGGATTCGGTGACGAGGGCGCACTGTCGTTGAACCACGTAATAAAGCGGGACATTTCTAGCGGAACAGTATCCGATGGCGGAGCCTCGAAATGCACACGCGGCGCATGAAGCGCGCCCGAAACGATTTGCATGGCATTCTCATGCGTCCGGTAACGCCCGACATCCGCAATATCCCGGCGACCGTTCATCAGCATCGCGTGCCACGCGAACAGGGTCTGATCGTCAAGCGGCGCTGCGTGGTTCCGGTAAACATCGGCCATGAGTTCAGCGGCACCGGCCTCTGCCGCACTCGCGCGGCGCGAATCTGTAGCAAAGCCCAGATGCTTGGCCAGCGACGATTGAACGCTGTCTCGGTCGAGGATTTCGCCCTCAATGGCGGAGCTATCGACAACTTCTTGCGATATGAGTTCGATAGTCAGGCCGTCGCGCGCATCGGCATCAAGATGGTGCAATGCACCGATGACGACGCCGGAGCCTTTCAGGAATTGTTCTTCTGCCGCACGGATGCGATCCGCATCGAAGCGGAAGTCAGGCCAGTCGGGAAGCTGCCAGTTCCAACGCATGATTGATAAAATGCCTTTCTATCAATCACGCTACTGCCACATAATGATTGATAAAACGAGTGCCAATCAATCGCCAAAGGCAGATTGTCGCTTCGCGGCTTGAGGTTAGAAGCCCTCGCATGACGCCACTTTAAGTTCGCCAGCGGCGAAGTGGCGTCATGCGGGGAAGACGCGGGCGAAGGGGTGCTTGAGGCTCGGCGCACCTTTTTCCTCCGCCCGCTTGGCCGGTGTCCCGATCAAGAGCGCCAGCGGCGCATCGTAAAACCGGCGCAAACGCTAGTCTCCAAAGAGCATCAGCGATGCGGAGTCAGCGTTTGAAGTGGGCAGGGCGAATTGATTGTTTCGATTTTGCCGCCTGTCGCGCCTTGGCGGTGGCTTCTTCGACATCGCCTTCGGCGTCCATATCGGCGTGCATGGCTTCCCACCCGCCAATGCCCATCAACACGCGGTCGGCGTGCTTGATGGTGTTCACATGGCCATAATGGTTTTCGATCATCTTGACCGAGGTGCCCATCTGTTCGGACAGGATATAGACATCGACACCTTCGCTTAGGCGGAAGGTGGCATAGGTGTGGCGGAAACAATAGGTCGAACGCGGGATGCCGTTCGGCCCCATCCGCAGGTCAGCCTCAACGAGCAACGCCTGAACGGTGTCGCTGTAGAGATATTTGGCAGGTTTTCCGTTGATGATCGTGAACACGGCATCATCGGGCGCGGTGGCCTTGGACAGCTCGCGCACGCGGGCGAGATACTCGCCGACGCTCTTGGGAGCCACGAGCTTGCGGGATTTGCCTTTGCCTTGGACGAACATCACGACGATCTCGCGCCCGTCGCGGTCCTTGGCGAACGTGATGTCGCGCCAGCGCAGATTCTTCGCCTCGGGCGGGCGCATCCCCGTGTTGCACATGATGAGCATGAAATTGTAGCACATGGTGCGATACCAGGTGCCTTGAGGTGTGGTCGCCGCCCTGATCCATTTGCGCCCGACACTGTGCAGCTTGCGATATTCCTCGATGGTAAATTCATCGCGGCGCATAGTTTTGAGCTTCGGCCTGCCTTCAAAGCGGTGGCTTGCAGGCACAAGCCGCTTTGTGATGGCAAAGTTCATCACCGCGTTCAGCGCGCCCATCTCAAACTGGATGGTCGCATCGCTGATATGCTCGCGGAAGCGACCTTTGCCATTTTCCCGCCGCCACGTCGGGTAGCCCGCCCAACTGTCCTGACCGATCAGGTGGATCTGCGTGCTACCAACATAATCTTCGAGCGCCTTCTTGAAGGCGTTCCTAAGATTCTTCACCCGGTCTTGGGAAACCTCGCCAGTATCGGCACGGCGCTGCTGCGTCTGGAGATAGTCCGCCGCCACCTGCCGGAACGGACGATTGAATACGGCGACATCGTGTTTCACCCGAAACCGGATGTCGGCGTCCTCATCGAACGCGCGGTCGCGGGCGGACTCCCGGTCTGACGTGTGAAGCGAGATCGTCTTTTAGCGATCCTCCTTGGGGAGCTTGATACGGCAGTAGAAATTGCGGTGTTCGACATCGCCGCGCCTGAAAATGATCAGGCCGGATTTGAATACCTCCTTGTCGGTGATGAACGCCATTCCCATACTTCACTGTGCAGAAACTGTGCAGGTTTGGAGCGAATGCGCGCGGAATTCCATAACTGTGCAGGTGCTGTGTAGGGGATTATGCCTTATTTTCTTAAGTGATTCCAGCTATTTGATGGAATCCT
This sequence comes from Sphingomonadales bacterium, assembly GCA_038316685.1. Taxonomy (GTDB): domain Bacteria; phylum Pseudomonadota; class Alphaproteobacteria; order Sphingomonadales; family Sphingomonadaceae; genus Sphingomonas. The sequence continues at coordinate 4,757 of JBBQAU010000107.1, read as the reverse complement.
ATCTCCCCGACCACTTGTTGTGGATTGCAGCCACATGAAAAACATCGTTTTTCTGACGCCGGGGCATCGTTGTGAACCTGAGCACCGAACGCCATCATTTTGTAGGAGGGCGGGGGACGGTCAACCTGCGGATAGGACCGCTATTTGACTGAAGGCAATGCGGTCAAACCGGCGAACATCTTAACTGAGCCAAATCACATGAATATGCGAAGCGCCAGATTGTTTGTTCAAGGCGAGAGAAATGGGTCCGTGCGATTATTCTGCCCCGTTAATGACAAGAAACGGTTGAATAAAAACCTCTTGATACGCTCATCTCGATTGAGGCCTGTTTTTACGCAGTATCCGCTAAGTTTGCAATTATCGAGTGGCGAAGATCTGTCCAATCTGTTCCAAAATCCCATTGCTCGGCGCGCTCAATACTACTAATCTGATCAACCTCAGTTCTCACTCGTCGTAGCGGCAACATCCGGTGTTGATCCACACAATAAAAAACAGCGACTGAGGGGTTTAATGGATCGACCACCAAATCGTTCAGCACGACGGCGAGCCGATTGCTCATTAAACGAACCAATGTACCCGGTAGCAAAGAGCCGAGCATTCGCGAAAAAATTTTCACGATTTGACCGTCAAACTTGGTAGCTTCTGCCCTCAGTAATTCGATCGCTTCAATCGCGGTCAACGATTCTTTATCAGCCCGCCCTGATGTCAGCCCATCATAAACATCGCAAATGGCCACCATCCTTGCTGGGACGCTGATCGAATCCGCCTCCAGTCCATAAGGATAGCCGCTTCCGTCCAGTCTCTCATGGTGCAGAGCACACATTTCTATAACTTGAGGCGGTACGCCCCCCGACTCGATCAGCATTTTTTCGCCACGCTTTGTGTGCGACCGCATAATGCATTCTTCGTCAGCGGTCAGCGGTGCCGGCTTGTTGAGCAGATCATTCGATATCGTAGATTTGCCAATATCATGCAGCAGGCCGCCAAGCCCAATATCGCGCAACTCTGCCTGCCCCAACCCCATTTCGCGGCCCAGCGCGATAGTTAACCCGCAGACCGCCACGGAATGAAGATATGAATATTCATCAGTCGATTTCAGCCGTAAAATACTCGGGATCGCCCTAGGGTTCCGTGTAATCGACGCAACGATTCCATCAACAATTGGTGTCAACGATGAGGTATTAAATGATCGGCCTATGCGAACTTCGGCAAATGTATGTTGCATAGTCTCCTTAGCAACATTGATGACTTCTCTTGCTCTCTCAAATTCGACGGCGTGATTTCCAGGTTTTGCAGCCTGATGAAGCTGCGGTGCCCGCCCAAACGATGCCCGTTTTACAATGCGTACTGGAGCGGTGGGACCTCTCCAATCATCCGATTCAAATGCATTAGCGTTCGTCATTACTCGTTTGCCTCTACATTTGGCGCAAGGTTTCATTTTAATACAACTTGGTCCGCCCGCTGGAGCGACTAAAATTAACCTTAAACACGTTTCAACAGGGTAATATTACTGACGATAGGTTAAATAAATTGTAAATCACCCGTCAAACTGACGCTCATGTGTCGTCTCCCCTAAAATGTGGCCGGTAATGAGCGCTGGCTCAGTTTGTTTGAACAGGCTCGCGCGAGTGTTCAGTGCAGCTTTTGCCGGTTTCATGCCGCTGCCAGAAGCGGTTGGCTGAAGCAGGCCTGATCGCGATCTTCTCGCGGTGCAGGACAGAGGTAAAGGCGATACTCGTGAACTGGCTGCCCTGGTCTGTATTAAAGATGTCGGGCTTGCCGAAGCGCGCGAGCGTTACTTCCAAAGCCTCGATGCAAAAGTCGGTCGTCAGCGTGATTGACAGCCGCCAGGCCAGCACCCGCCGGTTAAACCAATCAACGATGGCGACGAGATAGACGAACCCGCGCGCCATCGGGATGTAGGTGATGTCGGTCGCCCACACCTGGTTGGGCCGCCTCCACGCCCATCTTCTCCATCAGCTTGGCAACATGCAGGCGGCCGACCCTGACGCCTTCGGCTCCAAGCAGATCGCGCAACGTCCTGCTGCCAGCGAACGAAAAATCCATGTGTAGTTCGTCGATCCGCCGCATAATAGCGAGACCGGACGCCGACACCGGACTTGGCAGATAACAGACGCTACCGCGGCTGATCCCTAACTCCCGCGCCTGCCGGGTCACCGGCAGCGCGTGCGCTTGATCGATCATCGTTTTGCGCTCAGCAACACCCCGGTCCTATTACGACCTTGTGCAGAGCGCCCCGAATAAAAAATCATTCACCAACGTCAGCTCGCCGATCTTGGCGTGCAGCGTTTTCACGTTGATCGACGGTGCAACAGGTACGGTTCGCGCGTCCGATCCGAAAACTCCGGCGCCCCCAAGAAGCTTCGATCGCGATCCCGTGATCTGGTTTGGGTGAACGTCGGACTGCTGCGCCAACTCTGCCAACGTCTTTTCGCCGTTCACGGCAGCCAACACCACCGTCGCCTTGAACGCCGGACTGTGATCCCCGCGCGTTCGCTTGGTCATCATCGCTCCCGTTTGACAGCCATCTTGGCCACCATCAGGCAGAAATGCCATTGAACACATTGTTTAAATTTGCCGAGCCGCCGCTCAGACTAGCGGATCGCCTGCTTGGCTGCCTCTGTCTTAAATTCAACCGTCGACATGCTATTTCACCTCTCGAAGCGGGCATTGCTTACCCCGATTTGGTGGGGGTTCGGCCTGGACGTTAGAGCAAGGACGCTTCACTTCCGCTTACCAACGCTAATATACATCGTTTTCGGCGAAAGCGATTTATAGTCGCGGTTCACCGCCAGCATCACCGTGAACGACTGGCCGTCGATCGATTTGGTCAGCGTGATCAAGGTCTCGCCAATGTTTGAAATTGCCGGGCCCGTAAATGGCGTGCCAAAACCGATTACCCTGCTGCCGATGGGATGCTCAGGTCGAAATCGTCCAGCGCTCGCCTCGCTCAAGACAAAGCACGGAGAGTTTCCCGCTCGCATAGGCACCTGTATCGATACCGATTCGGTTTGGACGTGTTTCAATTTCGGCAGTGATCGTATGGCCATGTACAATGATTCGCTCAAACGGCAGCGGGTGATTGAGGAAGCCTTCGCGGATCCAGCGCAGGTCGCTGGGCTGCTGCGCTGAAAGTGGTGCATCAGGGCTGATGCCCGCGTGCACAAAGGCGTAATCACCAATCTCGATCAGGTCTTCAAATGTCCCCAAAAATTCACGATGATGCTGGGGCACAATGCGCTGAATTTCGACCATCAGCTGGTCATAATCCAGCTGCTGATACTGGTCCTCCGACAGGCCATAACTCAGAATTGTCTCGCGCCCGCCAATACGGCAGAAAAGGCGCAGCGCCTTGTCGTCGCCGTCGAGCGCTTTTAGAAATACTTCCTCGTGATTGCCGGTCAGCAATCGTGTGCCAGGTTTCGCCTGTGTGATCTGGTAGGCTCGCTCGACGACCCCTGCGGAATGCGGGCCGCGATCAACCAGATCGCCGAGAAAGATGATCTGCGATTCTGCCGGGCCGCGTGCAGCATCGTCTGCGTCGATCTGCCCCATCAGCGTATCGAGCAGGTCGAGGCGGCCATGGATATCGCCAATCGCGTAAATTCGCATTCCATCGGGGATGCTGCCCTGCGGCCCAGACGGTTTGATAGGCTTCTTGAATAGTCCAAACATCAGTCAATCACTTGCAGAAGTTGGCCAGCGGGTTCATTCTGGCAGTGCTTTATGGCGGGGTGACGCTCGATACGGAATCATTGCTGCACCAACAACCGGTAATCTATCATGAAACTGTTCCGCCTGCTCGTCATCGGCGTGTCAGCGCTGGTTGCGTCGCCACTCCCAGCACGGCAGAAATCGCCCGCCTCCGAGCACCCGCCATCGATCTTCACACCGCAGCTTTTTGCAGCGTTGCGCGCGGCCGATTTGCGCCTCGCCACAATCGCTTATCGCTTATCGCTTGACGACGAGAAACGTGGCGCTGTGCCGCGATCTTCAGTCGGAGCTTGGGCTGCAATTGCACACCTTGTTACAATATCAGCCCAGGGCACGCGCGGCGGCGTGCGCGGCGTTTAACTTTACCTGGGCCGTGGCAATTGTGGCCGTCGTGGCCGGGTCTCCCGGTGAACGTGCAGGTGTCCTCCCTGGAGATTCGGTATCCGCAATCGAGCCTATCCCGGCATCACGCAGCGAGCGGCTATCCTTAATGCCGAGGCGGCGAAGATACTCGCCAACGCGCGGCGACCGGTTATTCCTGGCTTGCTCAGCCGCCGCGATGAACCGCTGACGGGCACCACCAAATAGCTCAACTCGCCAAACGCAGATCCTGTACTGGGATTGTTCGCGCAGGCTGATCGGCCCAGATGCCGCGTGTGTCATAGACAAACTTGTCGGCGCGCTCATCAACCGGCACGGATTTGAAGACCTCATGATCAACCAGCACGATCATGATTGGGCAGCTCTCAATCGCGTCATCCAGATCGATCAACCGCGCCGCAGTGCCATCAAACGCCTTGGGCAGCGTGCTGGCATAGGGCTCCACAATTCGCACACGGTCGCCAAATCGATGGGCAAGGGCGGCGGCGACTTTCAGCGCGGGGCTTTCGCGGAAATCATCGATATTGGCTTTGAAGGCGAGGCCCAGGCACGCGACCGGGACGCCGGGCAGTTGCTCGATCAGCGCGGCGGCATGCGCGATGCTATACTCGACGCGCGCATCATTGACTTCGCGCGCGGTG
>JBBQAU010000106.1:0-8026 GCA_038316685.1 Sphingomonadales bacterium | reverse complement strand
CCAATCGAACGCATCGATCATCTGTTCGGCAAAGCTTTCGGCGGATTGCTGGTGGGTAGCGATGATTTGCCTGTCTGATAATTCATGGTTGAGCGGCAGATTGATCAGGCCATTGTTGAAGCGCCAGGGAAGTTCGTCATTCACCCAATCACAACAATAGCGCACGCCGGCCTCGCGTAGAAGATCGGGCGTGTTCCAGCTTTGTGATCGCGCGATCGAAAGCCATCCGGTCGGGCGCGTTCCCGATACGCGTTCCAGTGTGTCGAGCGACGCGGCAATCAACGCGCGCTCATCATCGATTGGCAGGCCGGTGGCGATCGTGCCGTTCATGTCGGTCGAATGGGCAATAATCTCGTGCCCGGCTGCCATGATATCGGCGATTACCTGGGGATAGCGCTCGGCAATCGCGCTGTTCGTTGCCACAGAAACGGTAACACCAGCCTTCGCAAAGGCATCCAGCAGGCGATAAAAGCCGATCCGCGTGCCATAGTCTCGCGCTGTATAATGGCGATAATCCGGATAGGGCGTTGCCATATGCCCCGGTGCGCGGAAGGGCGTGTCCGTTGGCAGGATCGGGAACCATTCCAGGCTGATGCAAATCCACACCGCTACACGCTTGCCCTGTGGCCAGGTAATCGGCTTGCGGTTGCGCAGCGCCGACCAGAGATAAAGGTCATGATCATAGCCCGCCCGTCGTTTCGGGTAGTGGAGATAGCTCGCGTCGAGCGTCATTGCTGCGCCCGCCATGCATCGACAATGTCGCCTGCCCGCGCGATCCACGCCCTGCCATCAGCGGCAATATGCTCAAGCGCGCGCTCAAATGCGCCGATCCTATGGGGCTGACCGATCAGATAGGCATGGAGCGGAATGCACATGACGGTGCCCGATGTCGCGCCCTCGCTCGCCAACCGGTCAAACTGCCGGATCAGCGCATCGGCATAGGCGCTTGGGCTCATATTATAGATGAAAAAACCGTAATGATCGTTGACCTCAAGGCTGTACGGGATCGACGCGAGCTGCCCGGTCTTCACCTTCACCGCCTGTACCTGATCGTCATGATACAGGTCGCAGGTGTAATCGAGCCCATAGTCGGCGATCAGATCAAGCGTGCGCGCGGTGTGGGTGAGAGCAGGGGCAAGCCAGCCCCTGATCCGTTGGCCCGTGGCGGCAAGCACGGTCGCAATCGAATCCTCGATCATCGCGCGTTCCTGCACCTCATCCATGCCATAGCTGTAACGGGTGTTGTAAATGCCGTGGCTGAAAAACTCCCAGCCGCGTTCGGCTGCGTCATCGACGACATCGGGATGATGCTGGCACAGCGCAACCGATAGCGAGACCGAGCCGGGAAAGCCGTGTCGACTCATCACATCCGCCATGCGCCAATGCGACACCCGGTTGGCATGATCGCGGTGGCTGTACCCGACAACGTCGGGGTGTGGCCTGGCCCAGCTATTGCGTTGCGGGTTGGCCGGGGGGTCAATCTCATAATATTCCAGATTGGGTGCAACCCACACCGCAACGGTTTTGCCGTCCGGCCAAACTATCTTGGGGCGGTCACGATACGCGCTGAAATCATACAGATCGGGGTCAGCCGCACCCTCGTCCATCAATGCGCCTCCAGCCAGTCAATCACGCTTTGGACGGGCTCAACATCGGCATATTTCAGCTGCAAATCAGTTAGATTGGCGAAGTGATAGCTTTCATGCTTGTCGGCGCAGGTCTCAACGGGGACGATGGTGCGATAGCCGTGGCTGAGCGCGTCGACGGCGGTGGCACGGACACAGCCCGAGGTTGATCCACCCGTCAGCACAACGGTGTCTACCTTGTGCCAAACCAGATAGCTGGCCAACTGGGTTTCGAAAAACGCAGAAGGCATGCGTTTGGTGAATTGCAGATCATCCGGGTGGATCACGCAGCGGTCATCATAGGCGTGGCGGTCGCTGCCATATTTCATGTTTTGTAGCGAATCTGGCGTGTCGGTGCGCGTGCCCCAGATGCCGGCATCGCCCGCGTCGGCTTTATAAGCTACACGCGTCCACACCACCGGCATGCCCCGCGCACGCGCCAGGGCCGATATGACATTAGTGAACTCGATCTGGCGGGGATCGGTTTCATACGCGGTCGCGTAACGATCGATGCGGGTATAGGCCTGCTGAAAATCGATGTTGATAATGGCGAGGCGGCTGCCAAAGCCGAATTTCTTGCGGGCGGGATTGGCCATGACCGCGTCGAAAATCTGCCGCGCCGTGCGGCCATCCTCAACCATTTTCGTGCCAATCATCTCGGTCATGCCGATCCCGTATCCTGAACAATTGCCATTGACGATAGTGCGGAGACGATTAGAGCTTGTCCAGCGCAATTTGTCCGGACAAATTACTCGCATGAACGTCAGCCGCCATTTCGTCGATATCGGCCAGCGCCGCGTGCAGTATCGGCGCTGCGGGAGCGGCCCGACGCTGCTGATGGTCCACCAAAGCCCGCGATCATCGGCGGAGTATCATGATCTGATGCTCGCCTGGGGCGCGCATTTCACCTGTATCGCCCCCGACACCCCCGGTTTTGGGCAATCTGATCCGCTTCAAGACCCCGAACCGTCGATTGATCAGTTTGCTGACGGGCTGGTTGACTTGCTCGACGCGCTGGGCCTGCACCGGGTGGCCGCCTATGGGTTCCATTCCGGAGCGATTATATTGGTAACGGCGCTGAAGCGCCACCCGGACCGCTTTTCCTGCCTTGCAGCGGGTGGCTATGCGGTCTGGACGCGTGCGGAAATGGCATTGTTCTCCGACAAATATATGCCGCCGTTCGAACCACAACCCTATGGTGAACATCTCATTTGGCTGTGGAACCGGATACTGGAGCAAAGCTGGTTCTTCCCGTGGTTCGCCCCCGCCCCCGATCACCGGCTGAGCGCGGTTCATGATGATGTCGCGCGGGTCAGCAGTGCGGTCGACGAAATGCTTGATTCAGGGGCCGCTTATCGCGCCGGTTATGGGGCCGTGCTGCGGGCCCCGCGTGACATTCCCCCCGCCGATGCAATTACACCGCCGGTCCTGATCACCGCATATGATAGCGATCCGTTACAGCCTCATATCGACCGGTTGGGCGCGATGCCGAAAGGCTGGGCGGCGCACAAGCTTGCAACGCCTGCCGAGCATCTATCGGCAAGCCTGATGTTTTTGATAGAGTACGCAACCGACCCCGTACCAACGCTTGCCGAGGCTGCAAACGAAGGGTTTGTCAGGATTATTGCGCGTGGTTTTGACGGGCTGATTCACTGGCGCGGTACGCCCGGCAGCAGCTTGCATCTTCATGCGCCCGGGCGTGATCTCAATCTGCTTGGCCCGGTTGCGGGCATGGCGATCGATCTGCCGGGCCATGGCCTTTCCGACGGCTTGCGCTGCCATGGCGTTGATAATCCGCGCGATTGGCAGGCAATTGTCGATGCCATTTCCCGCCATTTTGGTTGCACTGAAACTATCCGCGCACCAGCACCCAAGGGCGATCCCGAACGGCTCTTCCCCGATCTGTCACCGGATCGGTTTGGCAGCCATCTCACGGCCGCTTGGGCGATTGTGCGGGCCGGGCATGTCTTTGAACCATGGTATGAAGCAAATGCCGCGTATGCGCGCGATTTTGACCCGGCGGAACTGGATCCGGCCAACCTGGCGCGAGAACATCGCGCCCTGCTCCGGGCCAACGCCGCGCGCGCCTATTTGCTGTTCTTGATACAAAGCGAAGGAGAAGCCTGATGGGAATTCGTGAAGACATGCCACTTCTGGCCCGCCACGAAGGCGTGTGGGACGGAACATATACCTATTTCAATGCAGCGGGCGAAAAGATCGACGAACACACGTCGCGTCTGTTCTGCCGTTTTTTCGATGACAATGTTGAAACCCCCTATCATCAGACCAACCATTATACCTGGCCCGATGGCCGCACCGAAATGCGCGATTTTCCCGCCACCTACCGCGACAAGCGCGTCTGGTGGGATAATGAGCTGATCGTTGGATCGGCGTGGGAGGTTGGCGATGATGACAACCACCGCTCGGTGATGCTGTACTGGCAGCGCACCGGCGATCCGTCGCTCTACCTCTATGAGATGATCCAGATCGCCGATCATGGCCAGACGCGCTGCCGGACCTGGCACTGGATTCGTAACGGTGAGCTTGAAACGCGGACCGCCATTCAGGAACGCTTTGTTGGCAAGGACTGGCGCGCGATTGAGGCCGCAATGGAGAAGGGCGCTGGCTGAACCCGCGACCTTGTTTGCGAAGCTGTGGATGTCGCATGTTGTTGCGCGGCTTGGCCCGGATGAAGACCTGATCGCAATTGACCGGGTGATCCTGCACGAACGCACCGGATCGGTCGCGCTAAAGTCATTGGCCGCCGCCGGGCGACCGGTGCTTGATCCGCACCGAGTGTTCGCGGTCACCGATCATATCGTCGATACGTTGCCGGGGCGCACCGGCACTCGCGTGCCCGGCGGTGAGGTATTCCTGACGGCAACGCGGGATGAAACGCGCGCGGCAGGCATCAGACTGTTTGATGTCGACGATCCCGATCAGGGCATCGTCCATGTCATCTCGCCTGAACTGGGCATCGTCTTGCCCGGCGCGACGCTGGTTTGCCCCGACAGCCATAGCTGCTCTCAAGGTGCGCTTGGCGCGCTCGCCTGGGGGATTGGTTCGACCGAGGCGGAACATGCGATGGCGACCGGCACGTTGCGGATGGCGCGGCCCAAAACCATGCGGGTTACCTTTTCCGGCAACCTTGGGCCAATGGTGACGCCAAAGGACATGATGCTCGCCCTGATCGCCCGGCACGGCGCAGGTGGCGGCAAGGGCCATGCAATAGAATTTACCGGTGATGCCGTTCGCGCGCTTGATGTCGAGGGGCGGTTGACGCTGTGCAACATGGCAACAGAGTTTGCCGCGATGACGGGTTTTGTCGCCCCTGATGCGGTCACGTTCACCTACCTCAATGGGCGTCGATACGCGCCAGTTGGTGATGATTGGGATCGGGCGATGGCCGCGTGGCAAGCACTGTCCACCGATGGTGGCGCGGTGTTCGACACAGAAATCACGATGGATGCCGCCCTGATCACGCCGATGATCAGCTGGGGTATCACCCCGCAATCGGCGGTGCAGATATCGGACGCGATACCCAGCGCGGGTGAAAGCAACCTCACCGAAGCTGATTACAGGCGTGCGCTTGACTATATGGGGCTGGAGTCAGGCCAGATGCTCCTCGGCACCCCAATCAATGCCGCCTTCATCGGCAGCTGCACCAATAGTCGCCTGTCCGATCTGCGCCGGGCCGCAAACATTGTCCGGGGCAGGCAGATTGCGGCGGGCGTTGTAGCCATGGTGGTGCCTGGTTCGTCCGCCGTGCGGCGTGCAGCGGAGGCCGAAGGTCTGGACCGCGTGTTTCTGGACGCTGGTTTTGAATGGCGCATGAGCGGCTGTTCTTTGTGCTTTTATGCGGGAGGGGACGGCTTTGCACCGGGGTCGCGCGTCGTTTCATCGACGAACCGCAACTTCGAGGGGCGGCAGGGGCCGGGAATCCGAACCCATATCGCCAGCCCCGAAACGGTCGCCGCCAGTGCCCTTGCCGGGGCGATTGCAGACCCGAGAGGGAGCGTATGACAGCGTTTCCGCCCGTTGCGTTCGTCTCCGGTATTGCAGCACCTTTGCTGCGTGCAAATATTGATACCGATGCGATCATCCCGTCGCGTGAAATAAGGGGCGTTGGCAAAACCGGGTTGGCGGCAGGGCTGTTTGCATCTTGGCGGTATCACGGCGTGACGCGGGAGCCAAAGCCCGACTTCATCTTGAGCCAACCCGATTATGCAAACGCCATAATCCTGGTTGCGGGAGAGAATTTTGGCTGCGGGTCAAGCCGCGAACATGCGGTCTGGGCGTTGCACGAATTTGGCTTTCGCGCCGTTATTGCGCCCAGCTTTGCGCCGATTTTTCAGGGCAACTGCATCCGCAACGGGATAATCCCAGTGGTGTTGGCCGCAGCCCAGATTTGCTTGCTCGGCCGCGAGGTGAGTGTAGACTTGACGACGCAGCGGGTTGCCTCTGGCGCGCATAGTTTTGCCTTTGCGATCAATCCCGAAGCCAAGGCAATGCTCAGCGAGGGGCTGGATGCGATCGACCTGACGCTTAAACATGCTGCTGCCATCGCCGCTTTTCACGCGCAGGATGGGCAGAACCGACCCTGGATATATCTGGAGGCAAGGCCGTGACGCATATTTTGATCAGTGAGGTTGGGCCGCGCGACGGATTGCAGTCGATTGATCGGGTTATGCCGCTTGAGGCCAAAAAGGCGTGGATCGCCGCTGAAGCTGCGGCAGGCGTTAGCGAGATTGAAGTGGGCAGCTTTGTGCCACCGTCACTGCTGCCGCAAATGGCCGATACAGCAGCACTGGTTGCGTTTGCGCGCACCATTCCGGGCTTGTCCGTGGCGGTGCTGGTTCCCAATTTTCAGGGTGCCGAGAGCGCAATTGCAGCGGGTGCGCGCAAGATTTCCATCCCCTTCTCGATGTCCGAAACACACAGCATCCGCAATGTTCGTAAGGACCATGCAGCGATGGTGGAGGAAATCAGGCGGATTGCCGCGCGCGTCGCCGAGGAATTTGATCCGCCGCATTTTGAGGTTGGGCTTTCCACCGCCTTTGGCTGCACCATTGAGGGCCATGTCCCCGAAGATACCGTCGTGCGGTTCGCCGAAGCGGCGATTGCGGCGGGGGCGGCGGAGGTCGGCCTGTCGGACACGACCGGCTATGCCGATCCGGCACAGGTCAGGCGGCTGGTTCGGCGGGTGAAGGCAGCGGTCGGCGCGGACAAGCTGAATTCGCTCCATCTCCACAACACACGCGGGCTTGGCCTTGCCAATGCGCTGGCCGGACTGGAGGAGGGGATCACCACGCTCGACAGTTCGCTGGGGGGGCTTGGCGGCTGCCCGTTCGCGCCCGGTGCGTCGGGCAATATCGTGACGGAAGATCTCGCCTTCATGCTCGCGGCGATGGGGTATCACACCGGCATTGATCTCGACAAATTGCTGAGGGTGCGTGACATCGTAATCGCTGCGTTACCGGGGGAGCCGCTTTACGGGTTCACGCCCGATGCGGGCCTTCCGCTTGATCTGGCACAGCGCGCGGCATGAGTGGCCCGACACCGCTTGCGGGCCTGCGCGTCGTCGAATTCACGCATATGGTGATGGGCCCCGCTGCGGGAGGGATTCTTGCCAGCCTTGGCGCGGAGGTGATCCGCGTCGAGCCGCCCGGTGGCGATCATACGCGCAATTTGATTGGCTCGGGCTCAGGCTATTTCCCGATGTATAATCGGCACAAGGCCAGCCTGTGCCTCGACCTGAAATCGACACTGGGGCTGGAGGCCGCGCAACGGCTGGTGGCGAGCGCCGATATCCTGATCGAGAATTTCCGACCCGGCGCGCTCGATCGGCTCGGGCTTGGGTTTGAGGCGATGGCGGCCGCCAACCCCCGGCTCATTTACTGCTCGCTCAAGGGCTTTCTCCAGGGTCCGTATCAAGATCGCACCGCGCTGGACGAGGTGGCGCAAATGATGGGCGGGCTTGCGTATATGACCGGGCCGCCGGGTCGACCGCTCCGCGCAGGGGCAAGCGTAATTGATGTCACCGGCGGCATGTTTGGTGTGATCGCGATTCTGGCCGCCGTTGAAGAACGCCATCGTACCGGCAAGGGCCAAAAGGTGCAGGCGGCGCTGTTTGAAACCACCGTCTATCTGGTCGGGCAGCATATGGCACAGATGGCGGTCACCGGCGCTGCGGCCGCGCCGATGCCGTCAAGGGTTTCCGCTTGGGCGATTTACGACGTGTTTGAGACCCGCGATCAGCCGGTTTTCATCGGGGTTGTCACTGATGCGCTGTGGGAAAAATTCTGCGCTATTTTCCAGCTTGATACATTGTGGGCAGACCAAAGCCTGCGCGAAAATAACGCACGGGTGCGCGCCCGCCCGCAGCTCCTCCCGAAAATTCG
>JBBQAU010000105.1:0-8039 GCA_038316685.1 Sphingomonadales bacterium | reverse complement strand
TGCCAAAAGATGGTATCCCTATCAATTGAGGAGCAAGATGGGCGTTGCGACGATCCGGTAAACTTAGTCTGGCCGCTCTTCTGGTGTTCTGCGCGATCCGCGCAGACGCCGCCGAAAAAGGCCTCATCATTCGCGCGGGCGATCTGCTAGCGCAGCCGTTTATTGACGCTACCAGTGCCGGCAAGGTCACCCCCGCGCAACCGGTTACCATCGTTGAACGCCGGGGGGCTTGGGTAAATGTTGACGCGAGTGGCAAGAGCGGTTGGGTCCGTCTGTTGAACGTACGACTTGAACCGGCGGTAGCGATTATCGGCCCGAACAAGGCCGCACCAAACGCCAGGCCGACTGGCATGACCTCATTGCTAAGGACCGGCAGTTCAGGGCGAACGGTGACGACGGGCGTCAAGGGCATGGACGAAGAGGACATCCGCAACGCGACACCCAATTATGTTGAGGTCGCGCTTCTTGATACCATGGCCGTTGATGCCGCCGACGCTCGGGCCAATGCGAGCCGCGCCAGCCTGACCGAGCGTAGCGTCGCCTATCTCGAAAAGAAACGCGGCAAGTGATGACGCGACGCCTGCTTTACCGGCTGCTTGCCATTGTCACGATGCTCGGCATGACGACACAGGCGATCCCACAATTTGGCGGCCTCGGCGGCATCGGCGGGTTAATCAAGGGCGTCAAGAATGCCAAAAATCTGAGCGAGTCATTCCGCAACATTTCCGAGCCGGAAGAAATTAAGATTGGCGGCGATCTCGCCGGGATCATTTTGGGCGTAGCGCCGCTAATTCAGGATTCAGCCAAACAGCGTTATGTAAACCGGCTGGGACGCTGGCTCGCGCTGCATAGCGACCGCCCGGACCTGCCGTGGAAATTCGGCATCATCGAAACCGATGACGTCAACGCGTTTTCGATGCCCGGCGGTTATGTGCTGATCACCCGCGGTATGTTTGAAGGGATGCGCAGCGAATCCGAGCTGGCGGGCGTTCTGTCGCACGAAATTTCCCATGTGGTGCGCCGCGATCATATCGCCGCCCTGCAGCAAAGCCTGCGCAATTCCGCGCTGACGGGATTTAGTGATTATGTCAGCGGCGGCGGTATTGTGGGATCGGTGGTCAAGACCGCGATCATCAATGCGGGAAAAGATATTTTCACGCGCGGTCTCAACAAGAGCGACGAATTCGACGCGGATCGGATGGGCGTGGTGGTCGCGGCACGATCAGGTTTTTCTCCGTTCGGTCTGGTTGGTGTGCTGCAAACGCTGAGCGCTGCCCCGGATGCAAAGGGCAATGCCCTGATGAACAGAACGCATCCGCTGCCCATAGAGCGGATCGACCGACTCGACCGGGCGATGGGGACCGGGATGGATGCGCTCGCGCTGGCGGATGTGAAGGTGCCGAGCTTTGAGCAGCCCAAAATACCCGAAGCCCCGCAGCAGACGCCGGTTCGGAAAAAGGTGAAGCGCAAAACTTGAGCAGGAAAAGCCGCAATCGGCTATTTCAGTGCAACGACACCCATCGCGGCAGCTTCGCTTCGTATCCGGCCTGTCGCACCCGGGTTGGCCCCGATGGCATCGGCGAGCGCTTGCGAGGCCTTGGCCATCTGACCCAGTGTTTTGCGGCTGCGGATCAACATCACCCAGCCATCGACATTCGCCGGATTGGCGCGAAGCTTGGCTTCCAGCTGTGCGACCATCTGTTGTGCCATTGCGTCTTGCTGGCTGGGGGTCAGGCTGGCGGCAGCGCGGATCTGGTCGGGATTGGGTCCGGCCAGTAACGTGTCTGCGCTACGCCCGGCGTCAGTCACAGTGCCGAAACCAACGTGGGCGTTTGGCTTGGCGATCAACTCCAGCTGCTGCGTCACATCGATCCGGTTGATCCGCGCGACCTGATCAATCGTCCGCCTCAGGTCGTTCTCCCAAGGCGCACCCGGCGGCGTAGCTTTCAACAGCGCGACCCAGTCGCCGATCGCGCCGTTGTGGTCACCCGTTAGATCGCGCGCAACGGCGTTGAAATAGCGGCTTCGCGGGTCTTGCGGATTGATAGACACCGCCTTGCGAAACGCAGCGAGTGCCAGCGGCGGCATTGGATCGTGCGGGCTGGCCATCACGATTGCCTCACCCAGCGCTGACCAATATTCGGCATGGTCGGGCGCAAGCTCGGTTGCTTTCTGATGCGCCTTCGCCGCCTCCTCAAAGCGGCTTTTCGTGAACAGCGCCTCACCCAAGGCTGCCCAATTGAACGCGTCACCGGGAGCAGCAGTTGCGCGGGCCTGAAGCGCGTCAACCGTCATCGCCTCAGTCGCCGCGCGCTCGGTCGCGGGAAGATTGGACAGACTTGGCGGTGCGACGGTCTTGCGGAAAAAGTTGCTCCCGACCGCTGCAATAAATAAAATCACCGCGATTATCAGCGCCCATTGCCCTGCACGCGAAGCATTTCTTCCCGCGATCATCATTAACCTCAAACTGGATGGCTGAATGGGGTGACGTGCCAACGGTCACATGGTAGTCCTCAGCTCAAGATGGTAAAGTATATTCCGGGTTTTTCGTGGGGCGGGGGCCCCTGATATTGACTTGAGGGGAGCAGCAGAGTGGCAGATTGCGTCCGCGTCGCGATCATCGGGTCCGGCCCCGCCGGATTGAGCGCCGCCGCGCGCGCGGCGCAACTCGGTATTTCGCATATTTTGCTGGAAAAGACCGACCACCTTTCGGACACGATCTACAAATACCAGAAGGGCAAGCACGTGATGGCGACGCCCAGCAAACTGGTGCTTCGTTCCGATCTTGATTTTGACGCAGGCAAACGCGAAGCCATTCTGTCGACCTGGGACCAGCAGGCCGACAACAACAAGGTCGATGTCCGCTACCGCAGCGAAGTAAAGGCCATCACGGGCGAGCGGGGCAATTTTTCGATTGCGCTAACCGATGGTACGGTTGTGGCGGCGGAAAATATCGTGCTCGCAATTGGCACCCAGGGTAATCCTAACCTGATGCGCGCCAAGGGCGCGGACATGCCCCATGTCCAGTATCAACTGGATGATCCCGGCGAATATGTTGACGAGCATATTACGGTGGTCGGATCAGGCGACGCGGGTATCGAAAACGCACTGGGTCTGGCGGCGGACGCGGCGCAGGGCAACATCGTCACAATTCTCAACCGTTCGGGGGACTTCGCCCGCGCAAAGAGAGACAACGTCAAGTTGCTGAACGAAGCATCTGAGGCGGGCCGGATCACAGTTCGTCTGGACACGACTCCCGGCGAGGTTCGCGAAGGCGAACTCATCCTTGAAACGCGCGACAAAACCGAGACGATCCGGTGCGACCGCATCATCGCACGCATGGGTTCGGCAGCACCGCGCGCCTTTATCGAATCATGTGGGATCGAGTTCACCAGCAGCGACCGCGAGGCTTTTCCGAAGCTTTCACCCGAATTCGAGACGACCAAGCCGGGTATCTTTGTGATCGGCGCGCTGGCCGGATACCCTTTGATCAAGCATTGCATGAACCAGGGCTATGACGTGCTCGAGTTCATCAACGGTAACACGACCCTAAAACCTGCCGATGAGCCGTTGCTCGAAGCCAAGTTCGAACGGTTCAGGCATCTGCGTCGAAGTGTTGACGCGTGGTTGGAACTGCTACGCACCAATATCACGATTCTGAATGAACTTTCGCCGCTCCAGATGCGCGAGTTCATCCTTGATTCCGAAGTGCGTCCTTACAAGGCTGGAGAAGTTGTCATCCGCCGCGATGAGCCAGGGTCTTCGTTGCTGTGTATCGCGCAAGGATCTGTGCTCGTTGAGGTCGATCCCAATGACGCGGATGTCACTATCCCGATTGAACAAGGGTCAATCGTCGGGGAGGTCGGGCTGATTTCGGGGCGGCGTCGCGGGGCTACGGTTCGGGCGGGCACTGATTGCGTGATCGTTGAAGTGTCGCGCACCGCAGCGCTGAAGCTAATGGCATACGTCCCGGCGGCAAAGCGCGCGGTCACGCGCATTTCGGTGGAACGTCAGTTATTGCAGATGTTCAAGTCGGGACTGCTTTCCACCGATCTGGTCGATCTGCTTGATTCAGCAGAAATCCTAAATGTGCGGGCGAACGAAACCATCCTATCCGAGGGCGACCCCGAAGACGATGTTTACGTCATCCGCATTGGCAGCATGACGGTGGAAAAGCAGGTTGGCGGTAAGACCGTATTCCTGACATATCTCCCTGCCAGCACATATTTTGGTGCCTCGACAATCGTTTATGGCGGCGGGCGCAAAGAAACCGTCCGCGCGGCGGTGAAATCTGAAGTGATCAAGCTTCAAGGTGCCGCGTTCCGCCGACTGCTTGAGAAGCAACCTGCGCTGATGGAAAAGGTTCGCGCCGATACGGCTGCTGAACAGGACACCCATGCCTTTGTCGAAAGCCGCAAGGACAGCCTGTCGGATCAGTTCGATGTCTATTCACAGACCGCCAAATTCCTCATCGACAACGGGATTGGCGAAGCAACAGACGTGCTGCTGATCGACGAAAAACTGTGTATCGGTTGCAACAATTGCGAAAAAGCATGCGCGGACAGCCATGACGGGCTGTCGCGGCTCGATCGTGAGGCAGGGCCGACCTATGCCCATCTCCACGTGCCGACGAGCTGCCGCCACTGCGAACACCCGCATTGCATGTCGGATTGCCCGCCCAATGCGATTCACCGCGGAGCGGGCGGAGAAGTGTTCATTGATGACAGTTGTATCGGCTGCGGCAATTGCCAGCGGAATTGTCCCTACGGCGTCATCCGCATGGAATCGCGTCCGCCCGTCAAGCCCGGTCTGCTGAGCTGGTTGACGCTGGGGGTCGGCCCCGGCCCTGGCGAGTCATCGAAGAAATGGCGGTATAAGAATGCCAAGCCCGGCGTGGACGTGCCCAAAAAGGCGGTGAAGTGCGATATGTGCTCGACCATAAAAGGCGGGCCGGCCTGTGTGCGCGCATGCCCAACGGGTGCGGCGATCCGTATTGCGCCGGAGGGCTTTCTCGCGATTACGCAGCTGCGGGAAAAGGACGGGTCATAGCGAGCCAGGCGTCTCGACGGACGGTCCAACGTCAGTCTGGCGAAGCCCTGCACGAGGGCTTTTTGCGCTATGCCGGATTCCGGTGGCTGAAGCTGGCACTGGCGCTGTGTGCCGTCGCGCTGCTCGGATACATGCTGGTGGACGTAAAGCCGCGTCCCAATGGCGGCAGCTGGTATGGCTATACGCTGGGAACCATCGGTGCGTTGCTGATCGTGTGGCTGACCCTGTTGGGGGTGCGCAAGCGCGCGATGACGCGGGGACGCTGGTCGTTGAAGGCATGGACCAGCGCGCATGTGTATCTGGGTCTTAGCCTGATCGTGATCGCCACGCTGCACACCGGTTTTCAGTTCGGTTGGAACGTCCACGTGCTCGCCTATGCGCTGATGATGCTGGTTATTGTTTCGGGCATGTGGGGTGTATGGGCCTATGCGACGCTCCCTGAAGCGTTGAGCGAAAACCGCCAGTCAATGACCCAAGGCCAGATGCTGGAGGCGATCCGCGCTGTCGACCGGCAATTGTTCGACGCCGCGCAACCGCTTGATCCACCCTATTCGCTTTTCGTGCTTGCCGCATTGGAAGAGGATCCGTTCGTTGGCAGCTTATGGTCGCGGCTGCGCGGGCACGAGCCTGCGTGCGCCACCGATCGCGCCTTTACCGCGTTTCGGCGTGGCACGGTGCAGCAAGGCGAGGGGTCCGATGCCGTCGTGCGCCGCATCGAGGAATTGCTCGACCGCAAAAACGCCAGTCTGGCCCAGCTTCGCCGTCATTTGCGGTTGAAAGCAATGCTCGAGATTTGGCTCTACGTGCATATTCCTGTCTCGTTCGCGCTTATTGCCGCGCTTGCGGCGCATATCATCAGCGTCTTTTTTTACTGGTGACGCAGGCATGAAGACATTCCTGATCCGCCGCATCAGTACAACCAAGGACGGGCGCGAGATTGCCCGCGATCTGGCGGCCGCACGCGATGTGGTTACGGTTGGTCGAGCGCTTGATAACGACATCGCGCTGCCCGATCTTGCGATTGCGGCCGAGCACGCGCTGATCGGCCGGGATTCCGCAGGCCGCGTCACGATCGCGGCAATCGGTTCGACGGGGTTTCAAATCGGCGGGACAACCCGAACGGCTGCGACGATCGACCCCGATGTCGGCGGTGCCGTGCAGTTTGGCGGTCACCGCATCACCATTTCGCGCGAAGCTACAGGCGACATCGTCCTGACGGTGCAACGGACCGCCGCGATCTCCAGCGCCTCGGAAGACCGCGATGAGGCAAGGGCGTTTTCGCTCGGCGGCCTGATGCCGAGCAAGCGCGGGGCGAGTTGGACGCTGGCGATTGTGGTTCTGCTTGCCTTTCTTGCGGTGCCGGTCTGGGCTGCGTGGCAAAAGGCGCAGCCCGATCAGCGCTCGGTCTATGCCGCGCACGCCGATGCAAGCTGGTCGACGGGCGCACTCAGCAAGGCGCATCATGCGCTGGAGGGGAATTGCGAGGCTTGTCACAAACAGGCGTTTGTATCGGTGCGCGATGCAACATGTCAGTCATGCCACAAGACCGTGCATGACCATGCGCCGCAAGGTCGCTTGGCACAGGCCCGCCAATCCCCCGATCTGGGCGGGAGGTTACTAGCGGGGGTGGCCAAGTCCTTTGGCAAGGAGGGTGCCGGGTCATGCGTATCGTGCCACACCGAACATGAAGGCGCCGGGCCGATGCCAGCGACTGCCCAGGCGTTTTGCACCGATTGCCATGCCACGTTGAAGCAGCGCCTTGCCGACACCAAATTGCCCAATGCGGGCGACTTTGGGCGGGCGCATCCGCAATTTCGGCCATTGGTCGCGACCGCGCCGGGTGCGCCGCCGACGATGGTGCGTGTCTCGCTCGATCTGAAACCAACGGATTTGAGCGGACTCAAATTCCCGCACAAAGTCCATCTCGACAAGCGCGGCGGGGTGGCGGCGATGGCGCAAAGCCTCAAAGGCGAAAATGGGTATGGCAAAGCGCTCGGCTGTGCCGACTGCCACACGCCGACGGCGGATCGAACGCGCTTCTTGCCCGTTGACATGGAGCAGAATTGCCAGGCCTGTCATAGTCTTGCGTTCGACCAGATTGGCGGGACGACGCGGACGCTGCGGCACGGCGACACCGCACAGATGATCGCGGATTTGCGCGCCTTTTACCGATCCACGAGCCCGGCACGTCCAGTCAATCTGGGCGGCATGGCACGCCGTCGCCCCGGCCAATATGCCCAAGGCCAAGTTTACAGCGCCTATTTCGGCGCTGCGGCGTCGCGCGGGTCTGCTGGCGATATGGCGGTGCGCGCGGTCTTTTCACCAGGTGGCGCGTGTTACGACTGCCATCTGGTGAAGCCGCCCGGGGCGGGATCACCCGATTGGTCGGTTGTGCCAGTCAATCAACCCGCGCGCTATATGATGCACGGCTGGTTCGACCATGATGCGCATAGCACCGAGACATGCGTTAGCTGTCATGCCGCGGCCAGCTCGACACGCGCAAGCGACCTGCTGTTACCCAAAATCAAAACATGTCAGAGTTGCCACGGCGGGGAATTGTCGGCAGCAAAGGTCCCATCAGGGTGCGCCATGTGCCACAGCTATCATATCGCGCAGGACGCGCCGTGGCGACCAAGCGGCGCGCAACTATCAGCCGATCTGTTGGCCGTTCGCAAGGCTGCCAGCAGCACCCGCCAGCTGCGATAGAGGTGTGAACATGCTGATTGCGCAGATCACGGATGTCCATATCGGCTTTGCCCCACAGACGCCGGATGAGCCGAACCGACAGCGTCTGGATGCCGTTCTGCAAACCTTGATCAAAGGCCCTAACCGGCCCGACATGCTGTTGGTGACGGGTGATATTGCCGATGATGGTGGCGAGGAAAATTATGCGCGTGTGGCCGCGATCTTCGCCGCCTGCCCATTTCCAGTGTATCCGTGCCTTGGCAATCATGACAACCGCGCGAGTTTTATGCGCCAGTTCCCCACAG
>JBBQAU010000104.1:0-8082 GCA_038316685.1 Sphingomonadales bacterium | reverse complement strand
GGATTAGCGCGTAATTGTTCGCGAACGATCTCGCCAAACGGACGGCCACCCGTCGAAACCAGGATCAGCCCGCAAAAATCACGCGGCTGTTGTGCCGCGGTCAGCGCGACGAGACCGCCCTCGCTATGGCCGAGTATCCAGACGCATTTCGCGCCGGTTCGTTGGCGGATGGACGCAACCCAATTGTGCACATCACCCGCATAGTCACCCAAGGTTACGGCATTGGCATCAGGGATGGCGGCCTTGCTGCCAAACAGGCCGCGTTTATCGATGCGCACCGTCGCAATCCCACGCGCCGCAAGGCCCTTGGCGAGCAGGCGGTACGGCTGGGCGGTAATGCCAAGACTGTTATTGCCATCCCGGTCGGTCGGGCCTGAACCCGGGATGATAAGGATTACCGGACGATCCTTGCCCGCCCCCTCCAGAGTGCCCGCCAATGGCGCATTCGGGCCAATCGCGGTAATTTCTTCTTGGGCCCGGGCAGGCGCCGCAAGGGTCAGCAGAAACGCAAACAGCAACTTGCTCACCCGCATCCTCTCAATTGCCCAGCCTCAGCCGTGGTGCGCGAACCATTCCGCTTCAGATGCGCGCGCGCTGCGCAACTGGTTGGCAGGTTCAGACGTGTCCTCATAGCCGATCGCCATCCCGCAAAACAGCATGCGTTCGGGCGGCGTGCCAATCGCCTTGGTCACCGTCTCTGGATAAACCGCCCAGCATTCCTGCGCGCACGTCGCGAGGCCCGCCTCAACCGCGAGCAGCATTACATTTTGCAGATACATGCCAAGGTCTGACCATTGGGGTGGGCCCATATGCCGGTCGACGGTGCAGAACAGCGCGGCAGGCGCGCCGAAAAACTGGAAATTGCGCGCAAACCACATCCGGCGCGCGGCCTTGTCTTCGCGCGGGATACCAATCGCGGCATACATTGCCTCGCCAACGGCGAAGCGCCGGTCGCGATATGGGGCGTTCAGCGTCTTGGGGTAAATATCATAAGCAGGCTCTTCGGTCTCGCCGCGCCACAGCTTGGCGGTCATCTCGGTTTTCAGCGCGGCAAGCGACTCGCCGGTCACCAGATCGATATGCCAGGGCTGCAAATTGCCGCCTGTGGCAGCGCGCGCGGCCTTGGTGATGATGGCCCGCAGCACTGCCGAATCGATTGGTGTGTCAAGAAACCCCCGCACCGAACGCCTTGCCGCTACGGCTTCCGATATATTCATCGACACTCTCCACTACGCCTCTGTGCGACCTCCAAGCCACTCTTGCCGCTCCCGTCAGTTTGCGCAACAAGCGCCCAAAATCTGTCTCTGGGAGAAAATCGATGCCTGAAGCGTATATTGTTGATGCGGTGCGGACCGCCGGTGGCAAACGTGGCGGCAAGCTCGCCGGGGTGCATCCCGTAGATATGGCCGCAGCCGTGCTTGATGCGATTGTCGCGCGCACCGGGATTGATGGGGCGGTGGTTGATGACGTCATCATGGGTTGCGTCAGTCAGGGCGGTCAGCAGACGATGCAGGTGGGGCGCAACGCCGTGCTCGCCGCCAATAATCTGCCCAACAGCGTGCCAGCGGTGACGATTGACCGCCAGTGCGGTTCCTCGCAGCAATCAATGCAGTTCGCCGCACAGGCGGTCATGTCGGGCACGCAGGATATCGTGATCGCGAGCGGGGTGGAAAGCATGACGCGAGTGCCGATGGGCTCCACCGCGCTGCTGTACATCAAGGAGGGCCTTGGCAATTATAAGTCGCCACGGCTGGAGCAGAAATACCCCGGCATCATGTTCAGCCAGTTCATGGGTGCTGAAATGATCGTCAAGAAGCATGGCCTTACCCGCGAGATGCTTGATCAGTTTGCGTTTGAAAGCCATCGCCGCGCCGCTGCCGCCACCGCCGCTGGCGCATTTGAGCGCGAGATCATCGGGATTGAGGTCGAAACGCCCGACGGCATGGAAATGCACCTGATTGATGAGGGCATTCGCTATGACGCGACGCCCGAGAGCATTGGATCGGTAAAGCTGTTGCAGGAAGGCGGCACGATTACGGCGGCCAGCGCCAGCCAGATTTGCGACGGGGCCAGCGCGGTGATGATCGTCAGCGAGGCCGCACTCAAGGCGCATGGCCTGACCCCGCTCGCGCGCATCGTCAATCTGACGGTGACGGGCGGCGATCCGGTGATCATGCTCGAAGAGCCATTGTTCGCAACCGAC
This sequence comes from Sphingomonadales bacterium, assembly GCA_038316685.1. Classification (GTDB taxonomy): domain Bacteria; phylum Pseudomonadota; class Alphaproteobacteria; order Sphingomonadales; family Sphingomonadaceae; genus Sphingomonas. The sequence goes on along the minus strand of JBBQAU010000104.1, from coordinate 5,879 downwards.
CGCGCGCTCAAACGCGCAGGCATGTCGATCAGCGATATCGATCTTTATGAGGTGAACGAGGCATTCGCGCCGGTCCCGCTTGCCTGGATGAAGCATGTCGGCGCTGACCATGCCAAGCTGAACGTCAATGGCGGCGCGATTGCGCTTGGCCATCCGCTCGGCGCTTCGGGCACCAAATTGATGGCAACGCTCGTGCATGCGCTCAAGGCGCGCGGTGGCCGTTATGGCTTGCAGACAATGTGCGAAGGCGGCGGGATCGCCAATGTCACCATCATAGAACGACTCTGATTCAACAGCTCTGAAGGGAAATTTTTGCATGATCCTCGACAACACCGTCGCCGCCGTCATCACCGGTGGCGCATCCGGGCTGGGCGCCGCCACTGCGCGCGCGCTTGCCGCCAAGGGCGTCAAGGTTGCCATCTTCGATCTCCAAACCGAAAAAGGCGAGGCGATGGCCGCTGAAATCGGGGGCATCTTCTGCGAGGTAAATGTCACCAGCGATGAAAGCGTCGACGCCGGTTTCGCCAAGGCGCGCGCGGCACATGGGCAGGAGCGCATCCTTGTCAATTGCGCGGGCACGGGCAGCGCGATGAAGACCGCCAGCCGTTCCAAGACCGATGGCAGCATCAAGCACTATCCGCTCGATGCGTTTAACTGGCTGATCCAGATCAACCTCGTCGGCACCTTTCGCTGCGTCGCCAAATCGGCGGCCGGCATGATGACGCTTGATCCGCAGAATGAGGATGGCGAGCGCGGCGCCATCGTCAACACCGCTTCGGTAGCGGGCGAGGATGGCCAAATGGGTCAGGTCGCCTATGCCGCATCAAAGGCGGGCGTTATCGGTATGACCCTGCCAATCGCGCGCGATCTGATGAGCGAGGGCATCCGCATCAACACGATCCTGCCCGGCATTTTTGAAACGCCGCTGATGCTTGGCGCGCCGCAAAATGTGAAGGATGCGCTTGCCGCTTCGGTGCCGTTCCCCAAGCGCCTCGGCATGCCACATGAATATGCCCATCTCGCGCTCACCATGATCGAGAACAGCTATTTCAACGGCGAAGATGTCCGCCTTGACGGTGCAATCCGCATGGCCCCGCGCTGACGCGCCGGGGCGGCAGTGCGCGCGCCGCGCACTGACTTGCCCAAGCGCAGTCGGCGGGGGAATTGGCCCCAACGGACGACCCGGCATTGACGGCCGGGTCGCGACCCTCCCCCGGAGACTTTTTCCAATGACCATCTCGCTTTTCAGCTTCGTCGATCTTTACCGTCGCCAGATCGACACCGCGACGCACCTTCTCAACAAGGCCGTCGCCTTTGCTACGGAAACCGGCATCAGCGAGGCAGACATGCTCGGCTGGCGGCTTGCTGATGACATGCACCCGCTCGGCTTTCAATTGATGGTGGTGACCAATTTCACGCGTTCCTGGACCGCGCGTGTCGCGGGGTTACCCGTGCCTGACGGGATCGAATCGACGATTGATGTTGCAGGCTTTCAGGCAGCGCTTGCCGAGTCCAGGGCGTTCCTCAAAACGCTGACGGCTGAGCAATTTGCGGGGCGCGATGATGTGCCGCTCACCGTCAAGCTCGGCGAGACGATGGAGCCGACGCTTCCCGCTGCACAGTGGCTCAGCGTGTTTGCCACCACCAACATCCATTTCCACACATCGATGGTCTATGCGATCCTGCGCATGAAGGGCGTCAAGCTTGGCAAGCTCGATCTCTTCTCCAGCGGTATCTGAGCCCAGATAACCCATGGCACGACCCGACCCCTGGCGGCTAAGCCCCGCCGCCTACCCGCATAACGAGATTATCCAGACGCGCTTTCAGGATCTCGATGTGCTGGGGCATATCAACAATGTCGGCATGGCCGCGATATTGGAGAGTGGCCGGGTGCGCTTTAATGAGGCAGTCGGGCTCGGCTATTGGCGGGGGCAGCGCTGGCTCGTCGCGCAAGTGATCATCAACTATCTAGGCGAGGGCCATTTCCCCGCCGATGTCGAGGTCCGCAGCGGCACCGGCGACATCGGCACCCGCAGCTGGAAAATCCTTTCCACCGCGTTTCAGCACGGCAAACCAATCGCGACCTGCGACACAGTAGTTGTGATGAGCAACGAAAATGGCGCAACCGCGCTGCCCGATGAATTCCGCGCAGCGCTGGAAAAATGGGCGGTCATCCCCGGTTAAACCTTCTCCCTGCGGGGAGAAGGTTACCCAAGCTCGGCAATTTGCCGCCTAGCTGAAGTTGGATGAGGCGGGGGTGACAATCACGAAGGCCGAGCCCCTCAATCCGCAAACACCGCCGCGCGCTTTTGCATATGGGCGGCGACTGCTTCCATCATGTTGGGCTTGCCGATGACCTTGATCTGCTCATCTGTTTCAGCCTCCAGCATCGTCAGTGGATCGGCGTCGTGTGCCATATTGCACAGCCGCTTTGCCCCGCGCACGGCGTGGGGGTTGCGGCCGGCGATGGCGCGGGCGAGTTCCATCGCGGCGGCGTGGGGGTCCTCAGCGATACGGGTGATGAAACCGTGGCGGAGCGCCTCGTCAGCATCAAATTCGCGCGCGGTATAGACAAGCTCACGCAGCACATCACCGCGCACCAGCGTCCGCCAAATCGGGAAGCCCGCCATATCGGGCACCAGACCCCAATAGGTTTCACGAATGGCAAAGCGTGTGTCGGGGGCCGCGATTCGGATGTCGGCACCCGACATGATCTGAAAACCGCCGCCAAACGCCACGCCGTGGACCGCCGCGATCACGGGCATTGGCAGATTATGCCAGCCCCAGGTGACATGCTGCGGCACGATGCTGCCCTGATCGTTGCGCTCGATCCGGGGTATGCCCGATCCGCCTGCCGCCATGCTCGACATATCAAGCCCCGCGCAAAACGCCTTGCCCTCGCCCGACAACACGACGCAGCGGACATCGTCCATGCCTGCCAGCGCGTCGATTGCATCAGCGATGCCCTGAAACATCGCGGGATCAATCGCGTTCATCTTGTCGGCGCGGGTGAGGCGCACATCGGCGATCTGGTCAGTGACGGTGATCGAAACGCGGTCGTTCATGCTTTGCTCCTCAAACAATCCGGCTTTCGCTATTCCCCCAATAGCGATCACGCAACAGCCGCTTGTAGAGCTTGCCGGTGGCGTGGCGTGGCAGTTCAGCGGTGAAGTCGATCTGGCGGGGCGTCTTCACACCCGACAGTTCCTCGCGGCACCAGCGGGTGAGCTCATCGGCAAAATCGGGCCCAGCCTCCGCCATGTCGACCGGCTGGATGACTGCGACGACGCGCTCGCCCATTTCGGGGCAGGGCGCACCAATGACGGCGACATCGGCGACGCGCGGGTGTGTGATCAGGCGATTCTCGATTTCCTGGGGGTAGATGTTCACACCGCCTGAAATGATCATGAAGCTTTTGCGGTCGGTCAAATAGAGATAGCCCTCGCCATCAAGCTTGCCGATATCGCCCAAGGTCGTCCAACCCTTGGCATGGCGCGCTTCGGCGGTCTTGGCGGGGTCGTTATGATATTCAAACACGCTGCCGCCCTCGAAATAGACCAACCCCTCCGCACCGACCGGCACCTCCTCGCCCGCCTCGTTGCAGATATGGAGCACGCCGTAAGCTGCCTTGCCCACGCTGCCCTTGTGGGTCAGCCAGTTGGCGGAATCGATCGCGGTCATGCCATTGCCTTCTGATCCGGCGTAATATTCGAACAGCACCGGCCCCCACCAGTCGATCATCGCCTGCTTGACGGGGATCGGGCAGGGGGCGGCTGCATGGATCGCGATTTTTAGGCTCGACAGGTCGTGCTTGTGTTTTGCCGCTTCACCGAGTTTCAGCATGCGGACGAAATGCGTTGGCACCCATTGGCTGGCATTGATCTGGTAGCGTTCGATTGCATCGAGCGCGGTTTCAGGATCGAAATGCTTCATCATGACAACGGTGCCGCCCAGCTTCATGACCGTCATCGACCACCGCAACGGGGCCGCATGATAAAGCGGAGCAGGCGACAGATACATGCTCGCCGCACTCAGCCCGTATAGCCCTTGCGCCAACATCACCAAGACATTGGGCGTCGTGATTGACGGGTCTTCGGGAAGGGCGACACGCACACCCTTTGGCCGACCCGTCGTGCCCGAAGAATAGAGCATGTCGACGCCTGCGCGTTCATCGGCAATCGGCGTGTCCGGCATTGCTGCGACCGCTTCAGCCCAGTCCGTCCATCCGGGCAGCGTCGCCCCCACACTAAACCGCGTGCAGTCAGCCAACGTTTCAGTCAGTTTTTCAGCGACTGCGGCGGTCGCTTCGGACGCAATAATCATCGTCGCACCCGAATCGCGAACAATATACTCCACTTCGGGCGCAGTTAGCCTCGATGGGATGCAAACGAAGAAAAATCCTGATCGTTGCGCACCCCAAGTCAGATCATAAAACTCAGGGATATTGTCGAGAAATAGCGCAATGGTGTCGCCAATCTGCAGGTCATGCGCGCGGAAAAGCTGCGCTGCCCGGTTGGAACGCTTGTCGAGATCGGCATAGCTGACCTGCTCGCCGGTTTCAGCCATGATCAATGCAGGCTTGTCGGGTGTTGCTCGTGCATGGACGCTGGGATGCATCCGCCTCTCCTATGTTTTATTATTTTGGGGAAGATACCGGGCGGGGACGGCGGCGGCAATGGCATTGCTTACAATTACGTCAGGCAGCGACGAGGCGATAGCCTTTGCCGCGCTCGGTGAGGAGCATCGGCGCATCAAAACCGCGATCAAGCTTGGCGCGTAATCGCGAGATATGGACCTGGAGGACGTTGGTGCCCGGATCAATCCGTTGGCCGCAGACGAGCAGCAGCAAGTCGCTACGGCAAATTGCCTCGCCGGGTCGCCTGGCAAGTTCGAGCAGCAACTGATATTCGCGCGGTAGCAGGCTGATGGGCTGTCCGGCGCGCGCTACCTGCCGATCAAGTGGGTCGATCCGCAAACTGCCGATGACGATTTCGGGGCGGATTGGTTGGCGGCGGAGCATCGCTACGATCCGCGCGACGATCAGCGCATCGTTCGACTCAGCCGAGATCGCATCATCAGCCCCGGCCTCTAGCGCCGCAATCAGGCTGGCCTCATTGCGCGGGCCGGACAAAACAGCGAACAGCGCGGCAGGATCGTGGCGAAACTCGTCGATTGCCGACGCCGTTATCGCGGCGTCTGCCGAACAGCCGTAAAGGTGAAGATCTGCTTGGATGAGTGTTACCTCGGAGTCATCTGCATCGACCAGGAATCCCTGAGTCATCAGGGCAGCCAAGATGCTCGGTCGGTCCAGATTTGAAATGCGTATCAGCGACATGGCGACAAGCATATCGGCGCGACTCGCGGTCGTGATGATTTAACCGCTCCAGTTTGGAGCGGCTTATCCAATGGCGGTCCGAAAATCGCTGCTGTGCGTGACCTTGCTGTTGGGCACCCCTGCTCGGATCAAACGGCTTTGCCGCGCTACATGACCTGCGACATAGCGATCAAAATCACGGGCAGCGGTTTCAAAAAGCATCCGCCCCTTATGCGGGTTGAACTTTGTTGAGGCAAACGTTGACAGCGCCATACGGAGCATGCGGGCACTCGTGCGGTACTGGATCAACTCCTTGGCGAGATCATTGCCGCAGATCGCCATGCTTCACTCCCGAAATGTTCAGTGATCGATGGGGGAAGCTAGGCCAGCAATTGCGGCGCGCGGTAGTTAAATCGCTGTAACGCTTTGCAGGTTTCCCCGCTTTGCAAGCAGCGTCAGGGCTGTGTAGAGGCAGGCACGTTATGACAGCACCAGCCCCCTCCAGCTTTGATCCGCAATTCTTCTTTCGTTTTGGCGGGCGCGGGCATGGATCGCGGCTCGGTGT
>JBBQAU010000103.1:0-8084 GCA_038316685.1 Sphingomonadales bacterium | reverse complement strand
CTGCTGCTGACCGCTGCCACGCTCGCCATCGTCCCCTGCCTGCCCGCAATGGCGCAGTCTGCACCCACCACCGCAGCGCCCGCTGTCAATAGTCCGGCGGCGCGGCTGCAGGCGCTGTTCGCGGCGAGTGATGAGGCAAGTCTGAAGCGTAATCCGATCCAGGGCCTGTTCCGGGGCGACCTGCGTTATGCCGATCAGTTTGGCGACTATCTGTCGGACGCGCATATCGCCGAGGAGAAACAGGCGGTGCTGGACGAACTGACAGCCCTTGCCGCGATTGATCGCAACGCGCTAAGCGACAATGACAAGGTCAGCTATGATGTCTTTCATTGGCAGCGCGAAAATGATCTGAAAGGGAGCGATCCGGCGCTGATCGCCGCCACTATCGTGCGCCCGATTGACCATTTCTTTGGCTTCCACACCTTCTTTCCCGATCTCTCATCGGGCGAGGGCGCGGCCCCGTTCAGGACAGTCAAAAATTATGAGGACAGCCTGAAACGAACGGATGGTTTCGTCGCGGCGATCGACGCCAGCATTGTTCGGTTTCGTGAGGGGATGAAATCGGGCGTTGTCCAGCCCAGGCTGGTCGTCAACAACGTCATCGGTCAGCTCGATCTGCTGCTCGCCCCCAAGGTGCAAGACGCGGTGATGTATAAGCCCGTCAAGAAATTCCCAGACAGTTTCAGCGCCGCTGACAAGGCCCGGCTGACCACGGCGTATGCCGATATGGTCAGCAACAAAATCAACCCGGCGTTCAAGCGGCTGCACAGCTTTCTGAAAAACGAGTATCTTCCGGTCGCGCGTGACAGTGTTGGGCTCAGCGCGATGCCGGGGGGTGCGCCACTTTATCGCTATCTGATCTCAAGCACGACCACGACCGACATGACGCCGGAGGCGATCCACGAACTTGGCCTGTCGGAAGTCGCGCGGATCACCAAGGGGATGGAAGCGGTGAAGAAGCGGGTCGGCTTTCAGGGCAGCCTGCAACAATTCTTTGAATATATTCGCACCGATCCAAAGTTTAAGCCAAAGTCGAAGGAAGATTTGACGGCGCGCTATTATGCTATCGGCAAGCGCGTCGATACGACCGTTGGCTCCCAGTTCTCCACGCTGCCCAAGACAACGCTCGAAATTCGTCCCGTCCCCGCGTTCCGGGAGAAGAATGACGCTGGCGGCTCATATAATCAAGGCACGTCTGATGGGTCGCGGCCCGGCGTGTTCTACTTCAACACGTATGATCTGCCTTCGCGCACCCTTCCGGGGATTGAAACGCTCTATCTGCACGAGGCTGTCCCCGGCCATCATTTCCAGATTAGTCTTGCACAGGAAAACACCGCCCTGCCCGCCTTTCAGCGCTTTGGCGGCAACACCGCCTTTGTCGAAGGTTGGGCGCTTTATGCCGAGAGCCTGGGGCCGGAGCTTGGCATGCTGACCGACCCCTATCAGTTACAGGGTAGCTATGATGATGAGATGCTGCGCGCGATGCGGCTTGTCGTCGATACCGGTCTCCATTCAAAGGGTTGGACCCGCGACGAATCGATTGAGTATATGCTTGCCCACAGCTCGATGGGCCGGACCGACGCGACTGCCGAGGTAGAACGCTACATCGCCATCCCCAGCCAGGCGCTTGCGTATAAAATCGGCCAACTGACAATCCGGCGCCTGCGCACCAAGGCCGAGGCGAGCTTGGGCCCGAAATTCGACATCAAGCAATTCCACGCCGAGGTGCTGATGACGGGCGCGCTGCCGATGGCGGTGCTGGAAAAGAAGATCGATGATTGGATCGCGCGGGTGAAGGCCAAGGCGTGATTTTTAGGCGCGGCCTGCTATCTCAATTCGTCGCCCCCGGCCATGAGCCGGGATCCCGCTGAACGGCCACAGAATAGGCGGGACTCCGGGTCAGGCGCGGGGTGACCAGAGTGGTGGTGAGGAAGATAGGCGGCGAACCAGAACGCGACACGAGGCGGACGCTTGCTCTCTTCTCCAAAAGAAGGAGCAGCGTCGCAATCCGGCATTAATAACCCCGGCCTTGTGTCAGCGACCAAAGCCCGGCTAGCGTTTTTTGGGCGACCGTCACACGACGTGCAACGCCCGGGGAAAGCGTGAATGCCAAAGATCAACCGGACGGTGGCGATTATTCTGGCGGCCGTGCTGATCGACACGATTGGATTTGGCATCGTGATACCCGTCTTACCTGCTTTGATTGGTGCGCTTGGCAATGTCGGCCTTGATCAGGCAACGCGGATTTCGGGGTATCTGATTGGCATTTATGCGCTGACCCAGTTTTTCGCCGGGCCCGTGCTTGGCAATCTGGGGGATCGGTTTGGCAGGCGGCCAGTGCTGATCGCCTCAATGCTCGCCTTTGCAGCGGATTATGCGCTCATGGCCATTGCCCCGACGCTCGCTTGGCTGTTTCTGGGACGCGCATTCGCCGGGGTGGCAGGCGCGATTTACGGCCCGGCCAGCGCGGCGCTTGCCGATATCACCACGCCGGAAAAACGCGGCGAGGCCTTTGGCTGGATGGGCGCGACCTTTGGGTTGGGGTTTATCATCGGCCCCGCGATTGGTGGCTTGCTGGCAGAGCTTGGGCCGCGCGCGCCATTTATCGCCGCCGCCGTGCTCGCGCTGGTCAATGGCCTCAGCATGATAGCATTGATGCCTGAATCGCTAGCACCCGAAAACCGCCGTCCGTTCGACTGGCGAAGCGCCAATGTCATCGGCTCATTCCGCCCGTTATTTAAAAGCCCGGAAGCGGCACCTTTGCTGGTGGCGTGGTTCGCGTGGCAATTGGCGAGCATGGTGTATCCCGCGACCTGGTCCTTCTGGGCAACCGCGCGCTTTGGCTGGAGCGCGGGCGAGATTGGCTGGTCGCTTGCCTTTGTCGGGCTGGTGATGGCGTGCGTCCAGGCCTTTGCGACCGGCCGCATCATCGCCCGCGTCGGCGAAAATTGGGCGGCGGTCATTGGGCTGGCGAGCGGCACGGGGGCCTTCGCGCTCTATATCTTCGCGACCGCTGGCTGGCATGCCTATGCGATCTTCCTGATCAGCGGGCTTTCCGCGCTGGTGTTCCCCGCAATGAATGGCCTGCTCTCGCGGCTGGCGGATGCCTCACGCCAGGGTGCGCTGCAGGGCGGCATTGGCAGCATGGGCAGCATCGCCTCCATCATCGCACCGCTTATCTTGACGCAGGCATTGGCCAACGGCGTCGAGCGCGGGTTTCCGGGTGCGGGGTTTCTGGTGGCGGCGGTGTTGGCGGGCGTGTCGTTGGTTATAGTGGTGACGCGGGTGTTACCCGCCAGTTCCAAAACGCGTCACGGGGGCCTTGAGCCGGGGTCCGGAGGCGGAGCATAATCCTCTCGCTTGAGGGAGAGGCGGGCGGTGCTTGCCGCTCCAGCGGCGAGCAGAGCTTGGGGAGGTTGGTGCCCGCCATCGAGCGCGCTCAGCCCGTCAGCCTTCCTTACCCGGCCGCCGCGACAGCCCGGTGTCGAGCTGCGCGCCGGCATCCAGCACCAGACACTCGCCCGTGATCACCCGGCTTGCGGGATCAAGCAGCATCACGATCGGCGCTGCAATGTCGTCTGGCCCCGCCGCCATCGCCATCGGCGTGGCCGATGCGATACGCGCGTTGAGGCGGGCAAAGCCTTCTTCGCCCAGCCGCTTTTCAAACCAGCCTGTCCCGACATAACCGGGGGCAACCGCATTGACGCGGATTGCAGGTGCCAGCACGCGGGCGAGCGATGTCGTCATCGTGATCAGCGCGCCCTTTGACGCGGCATAAGCGACTGACGACCCGATCCCAAACACACCCGCGACCGATGCGACATTGACGACCGCACTCGCATCGCCCTCCCGCAGTAAAGGCGCGCACGCACGGATCATCTGGAATGGGGCAATGGCATTGAGGCGGTAGATATCAACGAAATCCTCGGCCTCCAGCGCGTCCAAATCCTCATGATTGGCAAATTTGGTGCGGCCAGCATTGTTGACGAGAAAATCGATCCGCCCGAACGCATCGGTTGCCGCCCTGGCGAGCGCGCGGCATTGGGAGTCCTCAACGATATCGGCCTGAACCGCGATTGCACGCTCGCCAACTTCTGCGGCCAATGCCTCGGCATCATCCTTGCTGGTCGCATAGTTGATAACGCAGTGGACGCCGCGCGCTGCCAGCATCCGGACGACCGCTGCGCCAATCCCTGTGCCGCCACCGGTGACAATCGCAACCCTGCCCTTCATGCAGCCGCACTTGGGCGGGCGCTGGCACGGTCATACCATGCCTTTAAATTGATGCGCTCCGGCGGGATGTCGATACCGATGAAGATACCAAAATCAATCGTGGTGAGCAGGACAATGTCAGCGATGCTATAGTCCTTGCCTGCGAGCCAGGGCCGATCCGCCAGCGCTTCATCGAAATATTTAAGCGCGCCATACACTCGTGGGCGGTTGCTTTCACCAAATTCAGTATATTGGGGGATCACAACCCGCGCGGTGAAGGGATGGGTATGCGCCCAGACCATGCCAACGGGGATCATCAGCCGCATTTCGACGCGGCGCACCCACATATCAACTTCTGCCACGCCCTTTGGTCCCTTGCCAAACATCGGCGGATCGGGGTTGAGCGCCTCAAAGAAGCGGCAAATCGACACGCTCTCGGTCAAAACCTCGCCATCGTCGAGCTTGAGCGCGGGAATTTGGCCTAACGGGTTGACCGCCAGAAATGCCTCACCCTTGTGCTCACCCTTTGGGATCGACAGGACTTCGGAAGGGATTTTCAGCCCCTTTTCTGCCAGAAAAATCCGGACGCGGCGGGGATTCGGGGCCGGGTTTGCGGCATCGTAAAACAGCATTAAAACCTCTCCGTCGGGTATTTTCGAAGATCGCGTATGGCATTTCGTCACACGCTCGCCTAGCGTTTATGCGCGATACCGGGGGGGGCAGAATGACCGCAGAGACTTTGCTTGCCAGTGACTTTGCGACCCTGCCCGATCTGATCCGTGCGCATGCAAAGGAACGCGGCAACAAATTGGCGCTGGTCTCCGATGCGGGCAGCATGGATTATGCAGCGCTTGACGTCATGATGGACCGGGTCGCCAGCGCCTTGCAGCGCGACGGCATAGTCCACGCGCAATGCATCGCGATCTGCGCAGCGCCTTCGATTGCTTATGCGGCGATTTTTTTGGGGATATTGCGCGCTGGCGGCGCGACAACGCCGCTCGCCCCGTCCGACAAACCCGCGACCATCGCTGCGATGATCAATGATAGCGGCGCGCGCATCATCTTTGTTGATGAGGCGGCAAAGGCTGCGCTTGCGGGGCAGTTGATCAAGGCGCGGATGATCTGTTTTGGGGATGACAGCTTGAACGCCTGGCTAATGCCGGCCGGGTCGGTGCCGACGGCGGTTGCGATCAGCCCGGGCGATCCGTTCAACGTCATCTATTCATCGGGCACCACCGGCACGCCCAAGGGGATAGTCCAGAGCCACCAGATGCGCTGGCAGCACATCCATCGCAACGCAGGCGCGGGGTATGGCGATGCAGTGACGATGGTTGCGACGCCGCTCTATTCGAATACCACGCTGGTCGTGTTCCTGCCGACGATGGGCTGGGGCGGGACGGCGGTGATCATGAAAAAATTCGACGCACATCAGTTTCTGGAACTCGCCGCCGCCTGCCATGCGACGCATGCGATGCTCGTGCCGGTGCAGTATCAACGGATCATGGCATTACCCGATTTTGATCGTTTTGACCTGTCGGCCTTTCGGATGAAAACCTGCACCAGCGCGCCCTTTTCCGCCGCGCTGAAGGCCGATGTCGTCGCGCGATGGCCGGGTGCGCTGATTGAATATTACGGCATGACCGAGGGCGGCGGATCGACGATGTTGATGGCGCATGTTTATCCAGACAAGCTCCACAGCGTTGGCCAGCCGATTGAGGGACATGATATCCGCCTCATCGATGAGGATGGCAGCGAAGTCGCACCCGGCGAGATGGGCGAAGTCGTCGGGCGATCGGGCACGATGATGACGGGCTATCACGGTCGCGAGGAAGCAACGCGCGCCGCCGAATGGTTTGATGATGAGGGACGCCGCTATATCCGCCACGGCGATGTCGGGCGGTTTGACGCAGAGGGCTTCCTGATCCTGATGGACCGCAAGAAGGACCTGATCATTTCGGGCGGGTTCAACATTTACCCAAGCGATCTGGAGGCCGTGCTGGCGCAGCATCGCGGTGTTGCCGATTGCACCGTGGTCGGCGTACCAAGCGAAGCCTGGGGCGAAACCCCGGTGGGCTTTTACGTCCCGCGTGGCCCCGTGACAGATAGCGCAGCGATCCTTGCATGGACCAACGACCAGCTCGGCAAGACGCAGCGGCTGTCAGCGCTCCATATCATCGACGAGCTTCCCCGCAGCGCGATCGGCAAGGTATTGAAACGCGAACTGCGCGACACACTTTCAGGAAAGACGGCATGATCTCCCTCAAGAATATCCTCGATAGCGCGGTTCCGACCGAGACCGGCTTCACCGCCGCCATCCCGGAAACCTGGCTGCAAGGGCGTACTGCGTATGGAGGCCTGTCGAGCGCGCTGGCGCTGCATGCCGCGCAACGCTGCGAACCTGATTTGCCGCCGCTGCGATCAGCGCAGGTGTCGTTCATCGGGCCGCTGGCGGGGGCTGTGACGGTTACCGCGACCAAGCTGCGGCGCGGGCGGACCGCCGCGTTCATCCAGGCAGATGTGGCGTCCGAGGCGGGATTGGGCCTGCGCGCAACTTTTGTCTTCATGAGCGATCAGCCGTCGCGGATCGACTATGATGCAGGGGTTTCCGTCGATCGCAAGCCACCCGCGTCGGGGGAGAAACTGTACACCGGGCCGGAAGAGCTCTTCACCGGCAATTTCAACTTCCTCGATCTGAAGGATCCAGCGCTGGGTGAGGCGGATTTGCTGCGCTGGGCAAGGATGCGCGAGCATGACTCGCTTGATCCGATGGTGCATCTGATGGCGGTGGCGGATGGTTTGCCCCCCGCCGCCTTCAAGCTGCTCGGCAAGGGTTTCACGCCGGTCAGTTCACTGACCTGGATCGTCAATCTCCTCACCCCCGCCCCCACCACGACCGACGGCTGGTGGCTGCTGCAAGCCAAATCCGGCTATGCCCGCAATGGCTGTAGTAGCCAGGAAATGCGGATCTGGAATGCCGATGGGCAGTTGATGGCAGAAGGAATGCAAAGCGTCGCGATTTTTGGGTGAGCCTGCAGCCCAGCCTGCGACAGATTGCGACAATTTTGCCGTCGTGCGACAAACTTGTGCGACATGCCGGAGTGAAAACGCATCTTCCGGGTCAGTATCAATAGCGCCTGGTTTTAGATGGAGGACCTTATGTTTGATCGCCTTATCTTTGGTGCTGTGGCCGCAGCGTGTCTCGCCAGTGGTGCCGTCATCGCGCAAACCGCATCACCGCCACCCCTGAGCAACACGGGAGGCCATGGTGGTATGATGCGGATGACGGACACCAACAATGACGGTGTGCTGTCCCGCGAAGAGATGCTTGCTGCGGCTATCCAGCGATTTAGCGAAGCCGATGCCAATAAAGACGGCAAGGTAACAAAGGACGAAATGCGCGCCGCAGGCGATAAGCGCCGCAATGAGATGCGCGCGCGATTTAGCGGGCGTGAGGGCGGGCGACGCTGGGGCAATGGACCCGGTGGACCCGGTGGCCCCGGTGGACGCGATCGCGCTGGCGGTCCCGGCGGCATGCCGGCACGGCTCGATACCAATAAAGATGGCGCGCTCAGCAAGGCGGAATTTGACGTGCCATTTGCACGGATGGATACCAACAAGGATGGCCAGATCGACAAGAGCGAGATGCAAACAGCGCGCACGGTGCTGAGCCCGCGCCGTGACATGAACGGCTGGGGCGGCCCGGCAAACGTCCAAGCACCAACAAACCCTGGCAATTGATCGTAAAGCGATAACGAGCCAATCGATGCCCGATCTGCCGCACCTGCTGCTTGTCGATGATGAGCGCTCCATCCGGGAGCCGCTGGCGCAATTCCTGCAAAAGCAGGGGTTCCGCGTGACACAAGCAGCAGATG
>JBBQAU010000102.1:0-8098 GCA_038316685.1 Sphingomonadales bacterium | reverse complement strand
AAACAGCGTTGGGTAAATCTCGGTCTGCAATTCCAGCGTGCCGGGCAACAGGTTGACGCCGGGCCTTGCGCCGTTGTTGAATAGAACGAAGCGGCGATCGGTATCGCGGTAAGGCTGCCACACCGGTCGCCCTGCGCCATTGGGGTTGCCGCTGCGCGCAAAGCTGACCCAATAGTTCCCCATCAGATCGGCAAGCTGCCGGTCCCTGGCCGTCGGCGCGGTGGCTGCCGCAAGTCCCTTGCCGATGGTGCCGAACACATAGGGGATTTCCGCGCCGTGGTGTGCGCCCAGTTTGCGCTCGGCCTTCCCGAACGCCAAACCGCGCAGGACATTGGCATAAGGCGGGGTGTGCGAGAAATAATAGAGATAGGCCGGGACATTGGCCTTGCCCGCCGCCTGCGCCATTTGCTGCATGGGTGCGCCGAAGGAGACGTCGCGGTAAAAGTCAAAGACTGCGGCGGTGGGATCGCCCGGCGGATAAAGCTTCAAGCCGCGCTCGGCCAGGCTGCCAAACAGGCCTTGCGCAAATTTGGTGTAGGTCGCGCCGTCCGCCGGGACCGGCGGGAAATCCGGTGAATCGGACAGGCCCGACCCTTCATCGGAATTGAAACCGACCAACAACGGCACGGCATGTTGCGTGCCAGTCAGAAAGGTTTCCCGGACTGATCGGGTGATGATCGCTCCGTCGATGATCGCCAGTTCAGCGGGCTTTACAGCAGATAGCGCTGTGGCCTTCGCCTCCAGTTCGGCAGCACTCAGCGCGCGGAGCAGATCAATCCCACCGCCGACCGCGTTTTGGGCAAAGGCTGCACCCTTGGCCTCGGCAGAAAGCTTGCCGGGTGCGGCGGTTTTCAGGTTGAGCATCGGGAAAATGTAATTGCCACTCTCGCCAATTGCCCTGTGGAACAGCCCCTTCGCCTGGGGTGATGACAGCAATAGACCCACCGACCAACTGCCCGCAGATTCGCCAAAGATCGTGACATTTTCAGGATCGCCGCCAAACGCCGCGATGTTGCGCCTGACCCAGCGCAGCGCCTCAATCTGATCGCTCAACCCATAATTGCCCGATGTGCCGGTCGGCGATTCAGCGGACAATTCAGGATGCGCGTAAAAGCCGAAAAGGCCGAGCCGATAATTGATCGTCACGATCACCGCGCCCTTCGCCGCCAGCGCGCTGCCATCATAATTGGCAAGGCTGCCGGAGCCTGTCATCAGCGCGCCGCCG
Source organism: Sphingomonadales bacterium (assembly GCA_038316685.1). Taxonomy (GTDB): domain Bacteria; phylum Pseudomonadota; class Alphaproteobacteria; order Sphingomonadales; family Sphingomonadaceae; genus Sphingomonas. The sequence goes on along the minus strand of JBBQAU010000102.1, from coordinate 6,873 downwards.
TGAATCCACACCATCACCGGACGCTTTGCGGCGGGCGTTGCCGCGTCTGGCTTTGGCGACCAGACGTTGAGGTAAAGGCAATCCTCGCTCATCTGCGGCTGCGGCCCGGCGAACAGCCTGGTCTGCACCTTGCCTGTCCCTGTCGTAAAGGTCGGTGCTTGCGTGGGCTGCATACAGCTTGGCGCATTCTCCCGGGCGGTGCGGGCAAACTTCCAGTCGGGGGCGGCTTCTGCATATTTCCAGCGGCGAACACCGATTGGCGGGACGGCATAGGGGATGCCGCGAAACACGGTGATCGACCTGGCCGTCGTCTCGCCAACCAGTGTTCCTTGCGGGGTTACAGCGGTCACGTCGGTCGCAGCGATGGCGGAGGTTGCGCCAAGGGTTAGCGCGACCAAACCGGTGATTTGTGCAATAAAATGCATTATGGGCCTGCCTAAACTAGAGCTTACTCACTGATTTTGTTAGGCTTTGTGCCGCCGTCCGCAGCTATTGCTTCCGGTGTAAACGGGAGCCTAACCCAACGCTTCGCTGAATAGAGCAACGTCTGATCGCCAAAATGCGGTGAGGCCGGATCGGTCGATTGCGAGTAGCTGAGCACCGCGTCGGCGACCGGGCCAGTCTCGTCAAAGGTCACGACCTGGACATAGCTGGACCCGTGCTTGGGGGTGACACCCGTCGGCACCGGATCAGCAACCTGCACGTTCAATATGCCCAACTGACCATCACCACCATGAATGGCAATCCGCTGTTCACCGCGCTGCGCGAACTGGACATCGCCCCAACGTGCATCAAGCGCGATCTTCTCCTTGGCAAGCGCGGCTGTCGCCCCGGTGAGCGCCGCGATCAGCTTGGTGCCGGTCTCACCGGTCGTCACCAGATCGCGCGGCGTATGCGCGGGGTCGGCTGCATCAAAGGGCACACTCCACAGCCCTGCAATGGTGCGCGCTGCCATCCAGAAACTGTGGAAGAGATAGGCACCCCGGCTGTCGATGTCGAAACGCCGGTCCCACTTGCCCAATGCTTCGCATGCGGCAGCGACGCTTTCATTGCCCCGGCACAGCGCCAGCATCGGATCGACCACCAGTTCGGCGGCCAGGCTCTTATTGGCAAAGGCCATCGTTTCGGCGGTGGCTTGATCGACCTTGGTGCCGGGCAGGCCATCCTTGCCGGTCAGGCGGCGATCAAGCTCGATCAGGCCGGACCGTGTGCGCAGTGTCCGCGCCGTGCCCCACGCCCCCAATATCGGCGAGAGTTGCGCATAGGGCGCGTTGGGATTGCTCAGCCAATAACTGTCATTGCTATTGGCGACATAATCGCGTCGCTCCCAGATTGCCTGTTCGCTCGCGGGCAGCAGGCGCGGCGCGGCGGTGCCGGGTGTGTTGTCCCAATCACAAGCGGAACGACGGCCATCAAGCAAGACCAGCCGTGCCGCGACATTGGGGGACAGCGCCGTCGCGCATGCTCTGGCCTTTTCGCTCGAGACATTGGGGACCGCTGTTACATCGGCATGCAGCACATTGCCCGCCCGGTCAGCCGCGATCGTATTGACCCACGGTATGCCAAGCGTTGAGGATACCGCGCGCTTGATATCGGCAACGTTGCGCGCCTTGCCAATTGCCATCCACGCCGCCAGCCCGCGCTGATTGCCCTGATTGGCGTCGCGCATCGAATAGGCTGTTGCCCGGCTCCACGGCATCTTGATGAACGGGATGGTGATCATCGGGCCAAAGCGGCTTGAATAGAGCGTCCGCGTGGCAGGCGCTGCGCCATCGGGCATTGGGACGGTGACGGTCTTGGCGGTCATCTTCTCGGGCTTGCCGTCGATCAGATAGGTCGTCGGGTCGGCGGTGTCGAGTTGCAGCTCGAACATCGTGAAATGCTGGGCGGCTGTCACCGTATGCGTCCAGGCGATATCCTTGTTAAAGCCCAGCGAAACGAGTGGCGTGCCCGCAATGCCGACGCCCATCACATCGATCGTGCCCGGAATCGTGATGTGCATTTGCCAGAAGCGCGCGGGGCCATTCCACGGAAAATGCGGGTTGCCGACTACAAGCCCCTTGCCGCTGGTGGTTGTTTCTGCACCAAAAGCCCAGCCATTGCTGCCAACGCCAATCTGGTCCTGATCGGGCAGGCGAATGTGCTCAAGCGCGGCCTGCGGCGCGCCCGGTGGGGCGGCGTTGACGACAGCAGGTGCCAGCGCAAGCGAACTCGCCAGCAGCACCTGCTTTTCAGTGAGCTGCAACATATTGTCGGTCGTGATTGCGCGGACCCACGCCTTGCCGCGACAGCCGACCGGCACGCCGTCCGCCCCCAGATCGCGGAGCAAACGGTTATAGCCCGCCACATAACCTTGGATCAGCCGAAGCGCGTCCGGCCCTTGCAGCCGGATGCCCTTGCGCAATTTGGGCAGGTCAATCGCTGATCGGAAAAACACATCAGACGACAGGTTGTCGATTTTCTCAAAGCCCAGAACGGCTGTACCCTTGGGGCCAAAATGGAGCGAGCGTTCACCAGCGACAGTCGCGAATTCTTCGGCGAGCATGCACAAATTGTCCTGCGCATAGGCATAGCCGACACCATAGCCGACTCCCGCCCAGTTCGCCGCGCGGATGTGCGGGATGCCGTAGCTGGTCCGTACAATTGAAGCGGTGAAACGTGGTGCGGTCGTTTTGGCGATAGCCGTCCCGCCCAACATCGTTGACAGCGCGAATGCACTGATTGCCAGTTTGCGCATCATTCTCTCCACAGTTTATCGTTGGGGGGATGCTATCCCTTGTGCCTTGTGCTGGCAATTCGTTCTTGTGCGGAAAGTGGATTGCGGCACCGGGCGGGGCTTCCCATATATTGGCGATGAGCGACCAATCGATGGTGTGGCACGGCACCACAATTCTTTCCGTGCGACGCAGTGGCAAGGTTGTGATTGCCGGTGACGGGCAGGTCTCGATGGGCCAGACCGTCATGAAACCCAATGCCAAAAAGGTCCGTCGTCTGGGCGACGGCTCCGTCATCGGCGGGTTTGCGGGGGCGACGGCGGATGCCTTTACCCTGTTTGAGCGGCTTGAGCGCAAGCTGGAACAGCATCACGGGCAGTTGCTGCGGGCGGCAGTCGAACTTGCCAAGGACTGGCGGACTGACAAATATCTGCGCAACCTGGAAGCCATGATGATTGTTGCTGATAAGGATGTGACGTTGATCCTGACGGGCAACGGCGATGTGCTCGAACCCGAAGCCGGGATCGCCGCGATTGGATCGGGCGGCAATTTTGCGCTGGCGGCGGCGCGCGCGCTGACTGATTATGAAAGCGATGCCGAAGTGCTGGCGCGCAAGGCGATGGCGGTTGCGGCTGACATTTGCGTCTATACCAATGACCGGTTGACGGTGGAATCGCTGGATAGCGCCACCTGAACTGCGCGCCCGCTTGCGGCAGGGGTTGGGGTGGGGCGATCCACCACAGCTCCGTCCGTTGCCATGCCCACCCCCGACCCCTCCTGTAAGCGGGAGGGTGGAAGAAGAAGAAAATGAACGACGCCCTGACCCCCAAGACTATTGTCGCCGCACTTGATGCGCACATCATCGGCCAGACCGATGCCAAAAAGGCCGTCGCGGTCGCGCTTCGCAATCGCTGGCGTCGCCAGCAACTGGGCGCTGATCTGCGTGATGAGGTGACGCCCAAGAACATTTTGATGATCGGACCCACGGGTTGCGGCAAGACCGAAATCAGCCGACGTTTGGCCAAGCTGGCCGATGCCCCCTTTATCAAGGTTGAGGCGACCAAGTTTACCGAGGTTGGCTATGTCGGCCGTGATGTCGAACAGATTGCCCGGGACCTGGTTGAAGAGGCGGTGCGGCTCGAAAAGGAGCGTCGTCGGCTCGCGGTCAAGGACAAGGCAGAGGAAGCCGCGATGGCCCGGCTGCTCGACGCGCTGACCGGCAAGGGGGCGAGTGAAGCGACGCGTGAGGCGTTCCGTCAGCGCTTCTGGGACGGACATCTCGACGACAAGGAGGTTGAGCTCGAGATTGAGGCGACACCGCAAATGCCGTTTGATGTCCCCGGCGGCGGCCAGATGGGCATGATCAATCTGGGCGAAATGATGGGTAAGGCATTTGGCCAGGGCCAGCTCAAGCGTCGTAAAATGAGCGTCCCCTCCGCCTGGACGAAACTGGTTGAGGAAGAGGCCGACAAGAGGCTTGACCAGGACGAGGTAAGCCGGGCGGCGCTTGCTGATGCCGAAGCGAATGGGATCGTCTTTCTCGACGAGATCGACAAGATCGCGGTTAGCGATGTGCGCGGCGGATCGGTCAGCCGCGAGGGTGTGCAGCGCGATCTGTTGCCGCTGATTGAGGGGACAACGGTCGCCACCAAATATGGGCCGATGAAGACCGACCACATCCTTTTCATCGCAAGCGGCGCTTTCCATGTCGCCAAGCCGAGCGATCTGCTGCCCGAGTTGCAGGGACGCTTGCCGATCCGCGTGGAACTCAAGGCGCTCACCGAGGCCGACTTCGTCGCGATCCTGTCCGACACCAAAGCGTCGCTGCCCGCGCAATATAAGGCGCTGATCGCGACTGAAGGCGTGACAATCAATTTCACCGATGATGGCATTCGCGCGGTCGCCCGGATTGCGGCCGAAGTAAATGCAGAGATTGAGAATATTGGCGCCCGTCGATTGCAGACGGTGATGGAAAAACTGCTCGAACAGATCAGCTATGAGGCAGAGGATCGCGCGGGTGAGACGGTGCTCGTTGATGCCGCCTATGTTGACAGTCAGCTGGCGGAAATTGCGCGGAACACCGACCTGAGCAGGTTCGTGCTGTAGCGCGGGCCGGTTATTTTTTTGCGGGTTTGTCGTAGGGTGTGAAGTCAGTGAAGAAGCAATAGGCCGATGGCACCCCGCCGCCGCGTGGAACTGTGCTGAAACGATCATTTCGGCATAATTGCGTACCGAATGTCTCGGTAATCAGGATCATGTCGCCATTGAGCGCCGGGCAGGACGGTTTAACGCCGGTCAGCCAGATTTTGCCGCCTGACTGGCGATATATAATGATCCGGTCGTTGATCACTTCGGGGCCCTGCAAGCGCGACTGATCAACGCAGTTTACGGGCTTGCCGGGTGTGCGGCCCGCAAGTGCTGTGGCAAGGTCACGTTCCGCCCGGTCAGTACTATACTCCGGCGTAGCAGCACTTGCACTTGTAACCAGCAGTAGAAGCGAGGCGGTTGCGCGCAGCATCAGTTCACTTTGTTGGCGTGTAAGGTACGAATCGTCCAAGCGCACAGCTGCCGGAATCAAAGCCGCCGATAACGTTTCGAGTCATGATGATTTGGCCTACACAGAGTTGTGTCCCCGCATTGAGTGAAACCAGCGCATGGCCCACAGCGCCACGCTCGCACCCGCCGGCCGTATTGTTACGATAAACGAGCCTGCGACTGGATTTGTAAAGGATGACATCGCCAATAACTTCGCTCGAAAAACGCGTTGGACCGGGGCCAACATTGATGCAGTTCTGCTCCTTGCCGGGGCTCAAGCCCTGTAACGATTTTGAGAGCCGTGCTTCGTTAGCAACTTTGGCATCCGATGAGCCGGAGCGCGCTCCTGCCGCAGCGCTTCCGCTTATTGCAACAATCAGGGCAGTTACCAAAACCACACGCATGGTCGTCTCCTTGCTTGAAATACCTTCCCGCCAGTAAATAGTCATACGCCACTTATCCGCGAAAACCATCCTTGGCGGCGCGACGTTCGCCGAGTTGCTCTGCCGATCCGGCGCGCAGGAAGGGATTGGTCGCGCGTTCAAGGCCGATCGTGGTGGGCACTGTCGCTTCGCCCCGGCTTCGGGCAGCAATAACCGCTGTCATTCGCGATTGAATGTCCGCGTTGTCCGGCTCTGCGACCAGCGCATAGCGGCCATTGGATTCGGTATATTCATGCGCGCAATACACGGTGGTCCTATCGGGCATCGCCGCAAAACGCTGCATGTTGGTGAACATCTGCGCGGCGGTGCCCTCAAACAAGCGACCACATCCCATCGCAAAGAGTGTGTCGCCAACAAACACAATCTGATCATCGATAAAGTGATAGCTGATATGGCCGGAGGTGTGCGCGGGCGTGTCGATCACCGTTGCTACATGGTCACCCAACCTTACCTGATCGTCCTCGCGCACCCGCACGTCGAGTGTTGGTATCCGGTTCGCCTCATCAGCCGGTCCGATGACGGTCGCACCTGTTGCCGCCTTGATCGCCGCATTGCCGCCTGTGTGATCGGGGTGCCAGTGCGTGTTCCAGATCGCGGTGATCGTCCACCCCCGCGCAGCGGCTGCCTCAAGCACGGGTTCAGCGACGGCGGGATCGACCACTATCGTCTCATCCGAAACATTATCATGCACCAGCCAGACATAATTGTCGGACAAGACGGGCAAACGGACGATCTCAAGCATCATCAGGCTCCTTGGTGGCGAGCGCTGCCGCGCCCAATGTCTGGGTTAGATCGGCGGCGCTGCACAAGGGGGCATGCGCGCCCTGGCCCGTCCAGAGCGGGGAGTAATCGGCGCGGCCATCAGCCTCGGCATGTTGGCGCAGTGCGCTGATCGCAGCGCTCGCATGGGGAAAGCCCGGCGCATCCTTTGAGACCGGTCCCAAACCATCGGTCAATCGATTGCACAGCCCGCGCGCCAGCCCACCGGAAAACAGGTTCGTGATCACGCTGTCATCAGCGCTAGCCGTCTCAAGGCGTTTCCGATGGGCCATGCTGGTCCGGGCTTCGGGCGTGCGAAGATAGGCAGTGCCGATTTGCACCGCGCCCGCACCCAGCGCCAGTGCCGCGCGGACGCCGCGTGCATCGCCAATGCCGCCTGCTGCAATCACGGGAACGGTCAC
>JBBQAU010000101.1:0-8151 GCA_038316685.1 Sphingomonadales bacterium | reverse complement strand
TAGCAGGCAAGGGGCATGAGCAGGGGCAGATTGTGGGAGAACTGATCCTGCCGTTCGATGACGTTTCTGTGGCCCGGGAGTGCGCCCAGTGATCAGCGATCTCGCCTTGGCCCCGGCAAGTGCAAGGTCAGCTTCGGCGCTCTGGAGCGCAGCGGCACTGGCCGAGGCAACCGGCGGGACAGCATCGACAGATTTTGCGGTTGACGGCGTCACCTTTGATTCGCGCGAAGTTGGACCCGGCGATTTGTTCATTGCGTTGAAAGGTGAGGCAACCGACGGTCATCGCTTTCTAGATCAAGCTTTCGCGCAAGGGGCGGCGGCAGCGGTAGTGAGTGCGCCGACCGAGCATCCCCATATTCTGGTTGATGACACGATGACTGCACTCGAATCGATTGCCAGGGCTGCGCGGGCACGCACGCCCGCGCAGTTCATCGGCGTGACGGGCTCGGTAGGAAAAACAGGTACAAAAGAGATGCTGTTTGCCGCACTTGACCGGCCTATGCCGGGATGCGCGCATCGATCGGTTAAAAGCTACAACAATCACACCGGCGTTCCGCTTAGCCTTGCTAGGATGCCGCAAGCCGCAAGCGTTGGCGTGTTTGAATTGGGGATGAACCATGCAGGCGAACTCAGTCGGCTGACACAGTTTGTGCGACCCCACGTCGCGATCATCACGACCGTCGCCTCTGTACACCTGGAATTCTTTGCCGACGAGGCTGGCATCGCAGATGCGAAGGCCGAAGTTTTCGAAGGGCTGGTACCCGGCGGTACGGCGATCATTCCGTTCGACAATGTTCACCGGGAAAGATTGATCGCCGCCGCGCGCGCTCACGCCGCAACAGTCGTGACCTTCGGGCTTGGCGAGGGCGCAGATGTTCGCGCGCTTGAGACAATGCGCACCCCGTCCGGCGGGACTTTTGTCAGTGCCCGGCTACAGGGCCGCGAACTGGGCTTTTCGATTGCGCAACCGGGCGCGCATCTGGTGTCAAACGCGCTTGCCGTGCTGGCGGCGGTTGAAGTGGTGGGCGGCGATGTCGCGATTGCCGGGCTGGCCTTGGCGGAAATGGACGGTCTGCCGGGACGTGGCGCGCGTTTTCTGATGACGCTGCCGGGAGGCGGTTCTGCGTTGATCATCGACGAAAGTTACAACGCCAACCCAACATCGATGCGCGCGACGCTTCGCGTGCTAGCCGCAGAACCGATAGCGCGAAAAATCGCGGTGCTGGGCGAAATGGGCGAATTGGGGGGTGACAGTCCAGCGATGCATGCCAGCCTTGCCGACGCGGTGACGGATGCCGGGGTTGGCCTTGCGATTCTGGTCGGTGGCGGGATGGAAGCACTGGCAAACGCGCTTGAGGGACGGTGCAATTTCGTTCATGTGGCCGATGCAGCAGCAGCGCAGCGCCAACTGATCGCCGCCATTCAGCCTGACGACGTGGTGCTCATCAAAGGATCGAAATTTGTCGGGTTGTCCGCCATGGTGGCAGCCTTGGCGGGCAGGAAAGCATAATGCTGTATTTCATTGCCGAATATCTTGGCTTTCCGGGTATCCTCAATCTGGTTCGCTATCTCAGCTTCCGCAGTGGCGGTGCAGTCGCGACGGCCTTGGTGATTGGTTTGATCATCGGGCCGCGTTTCATCAACTGGCTGCGCTTGCGCCAGGGTAAGGGGCAGCCGATCCGCAGCGATGGTCCCCAGTCGCATTTCGCCAAACGCGGAACGCCGACGATGGGCGGATTAATGATCCTGACGTCGCTTTCGGCATCAATTCTGCTGTGGATGGATTTGACCAACCCCTATGTCTGGGCCTGCCTGTTCGTAACGCTTGGTTTCGGGGCGATTGGCTTCCTTGATGATTATGACAAGGTACGCAAAGCCAGCACGGCGGGCATTTCCGGGCGGATGCGATTGCTCGGCGAATTTGCGATTGCTGCCATCGCCAGCTGGATCATCACGCAACAGAATGGCACACAATTATACGTGCCGTTTTACAGCGGCTCGGTGATTGATCTTGGTTATTTTTACATCGCGTTTGCGGCCTTCACGATTGTGGCGTTTGGCAATGCCGTCAACCTGACCGATGGCCTGGATGGGCTGGCAACGATGCCTGTCATCATTGCCGCCGTTGCTTTCATGATTATCGCCTATCTGTCAGGTAACGCGAAGTTTGCTGAATATCTCGGCATTCCGCATGTTCAACGCGCTGGCGATTTGGCGATTTTCTGTGGGGCGATGGCAGGCGCGGGGCTTGCGTTTCTTTGGTTCAATGCACCGCCCGCTGCGGTGTTTATGGGTGATACAGGTAGCCTTGCACTGGGGGGCGCGCTCGGCACCATATCAGTCGTTGCGCATCATGAAATCGTGCTTGGCATCATCGGCGGATTGTTCGTGGTAGAAGCACTGTCGGTTATCATCCAGGTGTTCTTTTATAAGCGCACGGGCCGCAGGGTCTTCAAAATGGCACCAATTCACCATCATTTCGAACAGCTTGGCTGGAGCGAGCCGACCGTCGTGATCCGGTTCTGGATCATTGCGATTGTACTTGCGCTGGCCGGACTGGCGACGCTGAAACTGCGATGATCACAAGCTCACTCTGGCGCGGCAAACGCTTCGCGGTGCTGGGATTGGCGCGCTCGGGAACGGCGACGGTGGCTGCGTTGCTCGCGAGCGGCGCGTCGGTCGTGGCCTGGGATCCAAACCCCGCAGCGCGCGACGCTTTGGCGCAGGTGGCGGGGTTGGAGCTTGTTGATCTGGAGACGATTGATCTGGCGGGTTTCGATGGGCTGATTGTTTCCCCTGGAGTCCCAATTAACCGGCATCCGCTGGCCATAAACGCGCGGACGGCAGGCATGCCAATTATCGGCGATATCGAATTATTTGCGCAGGCCCGAGCAAATTTGCCCGCGCACCGCGTGGTTGGGATCACTGGCACGAACGGGAAATCGACGACAACCGCGCTCATCCACCACATCCTGCTGACTGCGGGCATTCCGACGCTGATGGGCGGGAACATCGGCCTGCCAATTCTTGGGCAGGCGCCATTGCCCGAAGGCGGTGTCTATGTGCTCGAATTGTCGAGCTATCAGCTCGATCTGACTGAGAGCCTTGATTGTGATGTCGCAGTTCTTCTCAACATCACGCCGGACCACCTTGATCGGTACGACGGGTTTGAGGGCTATGCCGCATCGAAAGCGCGGCTTTTTGCGATGCAACGGGCCGATCACACCGCCATCATCGGCATCGGCGACAACGCGACGGCTGCGATTGCCCGAAGCCAGTCGGCGCGCGCAGAGCAACTGATCAAGATTGCGCCGGGTTTTTGCATGGATCAGTCACGCTGGCCGGCATTGCAGGGGCCACACAACGCGCAAAACGCGCTGGCCGCGATTAACGCTTGTCAGGCACTGAATATCCCCGAATCCGCGATTGATGCCGGGCTCATCAGCTTTGCGGGCCTTGCCCATCGGATGGAGACGGTCGCGATCCGGGGCGGTGTCCGCTTCGTCAATGACAGCAAGGCGACCAATCCGGAATCCGCCGCCCCCGCGCTTGCCGCGTTTGCGCATATTCACTGGATTCTGGGCGGTCAGGCGAAGTCTGATAATCTTGACGCTTGTGCGCCGAATTTCGCCCATGTCGTGCGCGCGTACACAATTGGTGAGGCCGGCCCCGGCTTCGCCGCGCTGCTCGCAGCCCAGATTCCGGTTGAATCCAGTGGCACGCTTCAAGCCGCTATTGTCGCTGCTGCTGCACGTGCGGTAAATGGCGAAACGGTGCTGTTGTCGCCGGCCTGCGCCTCGTTCGATCAGTTCCGTGATTTCGAAGCGCGCGGCGATGCTTTTCGTGCAGCAGTGGAGGCACTCGCATGACCGATGTTCGCCGGGAAGCCAACGCGCGTGAGATTTGGTCGCGGGTCAAGCCGCGCGGTGGGCGGGGTGATCGCAGCACACTGGGCATGTGGTTTTTTGACATTGACCGCGTTCTGCTGTTGCTCGCCTTGCTGCTCATCGCGATCGGGCTGCTCGCGGTCGCAGCCGCATCGCCCGCCTCGGCGCTGCGTTATTCGGGCGAGAAAATCCATATCGCACCGCTTTACTACTTCTGGCGGCAACTGATGTGGGTCGGCGTGTCGCTCCCCGTCATGTTCGTAGTTTCCATGCTGCCGATCACGCTCGCGCGTCGTTTTTCGCTGATTGGGGCCGCTTTTTTCCTCCTGTGTCTGGCTGTGTTACCCCTGATCGGTGTTGAGCATAATGGCGCGCGCCGCTGGATCGGCGTCGGCATTTCTGAATTCCAGCCGTCCGAATTTCTCAAACCTTTCTTCATCGTCAGCATGGCGTGGCTGCTGTCGCTGCGTGCAAAGGAGGCCGATCTGCCGATTGTCCCGATAAGCGCGGCGTTGACCGGCGGCATTGCATGCCTGCTGATGATGCAGCCGGACTTTGGCCAGACCATCATCTTTTCCGTTTTATGGCTGTCGATGCTGATGGTCGCGGGAACCTCGTGGCGTGTCCTGTGCATCCTGTTCGGCGGTGTGCCTGTCGGGTTGATCGCGGCCTATCTGTTTTACGATACCGCGCGGATCCGCATCGACGCTTTTCTGTTTCGCAGCGATGATTCGGCCGCGACCAGCCATTATCAAACCGACATGGCTTACGCGACACTTACGGGCGGTGGTCTTGCAGGGACAGGGCCAGGCGGCGGCACAATGAAGTTCAAATTGCCCGAGGCGCATACCGACTATATCTACTCCGTCATTGGCGAGGAATTTGGGCTGATTGTCTGCGCGCTGATCGCATTATTGTTCCTGGCGATTGTCGTCCGGGTGTTCATCAAGCTGCTTGATGAAACCGATCCGTTCAAGCAGCTTGCTGCCGCTGGGCTTGCGACGCAGTTTGGCGCACAAGCGCTGGTCAGCATGGCGGTGAATACCGGGATTGCGCCGTCAAAGGGCATGACGTTGCCCTTTATAAGCTATGGCGGATCATCGATGATTGCGCTGTCGATCGGGATGGGGTTGTTACTTGCGTTTACACGCAGAAATCCGTTTTTGACACGCTCACCTTATGTCGTCCGTTGGAGTGGCCAATGAGCAATGCGCGCTTCTTTGTTCTCGCCGCCGGCGGCACTGGCGGGCATATGGTCCCGGCGGCGGCGCTTGCGGCGGAACTGATCAAGCGCGGCCATCAGGTGGCTTTGGTCAGCGACGAGCGTGGCGTCCGGTTTCCGGGGCTGTTTGAGGACATTGAGACGCACATCCTGCCCGCTGGCAGGCTCGGTGGCGGGCCGATCGGCTGGGTGCGGGCGGCAGGGGCGATGCTGGCCGGTCGATCAATGGCGATCAAGCTGTTCAAGCAACGCCGCCCGGCGGCCGTTGTTGGATTTGGCGGATACCCGGCACTTCCCGCGCTGCTCGGGGCGTTTTCGCAGAAGATACCGACCGCTGTTCATGAACAAAATGCGGTGCTTGGCCGGGTCAACCGGCTGGTTGCGGGCAAGGTGAGCGTGATTGCCACCTCCTATCCCGATGTTGAGCGGCTGCAGCCGGGCTGGCGCGACAAAACCCATCTGGTCGGCAATCCAGTTCGGGAGGCGGTGCTCGCGCTGCGCAGTCAGGCCTATCCGCTGCTTGAGGAGGATGGCATCTTCCGCGTGCTGGTAACGGGCGGTAGTCAGGGGGCGAGCATTCTTTCAGATGTTGTGCCCGACGGGCTCGCGCTGTTGCCCATCAGCTTTCGCCGCCGCCTGCAAGTGACGCACCAAGCCCGATTGGAGGACATTGATAATGTCCGCGCGCGCTATGCCGAATTTTCAATCGCGGCGGACCTTGCGACCTATCTGCCCGATCTGCCCGAACAGCTTGGCTGGTCGCATCTGGTGATTGCGCGCGCCGGGGCTTCGACGCTGGCCGAACTTACCGTGGCGGGTCGGCCTGCGATCCTTGTCCCGTTACCAAGCGCGACCGATGACCATCAAACCGCCAATGCGCGCGAAATGACGCGGGCAGGTGGCGCGCGGACAATTGACCAGCGTAATTTTAATCCGGTGGAGCTTTCCAAGCAGATGCAAAAGCTGGGGCTTGACCCTGCGGCGCTGCAAAATGCTGCGGGGCGTGCGCGGTCTTGCGGTCGTCCTGATGCGGCGCGCGATCTCGCCGATCTGGTCGAAAGCCTTGATTCACCAACGCGCGGCCGGATGATTGGCGTGGGACGACAGACCAAATTCGGCGACAAGTCGGCCTACGCATGAGGGGCGTCGCAACCGACATTGGCACAATCCACTTTGTCGGCATTGGCGGCATCGGCATGTCGGGCATTGCCGAGGTCATGCATAATCTTGGCTATAAGGTGCAAGGATCGGACGTCGCCGAGGGCTATGTGATCGCCGGACTGCGCACCAAGGGGATTGCGATCCATATCGGGCATGATGCCGACAATCTGGGCGATGCGGTCGTCGTTGTAACCTCCACTGCGATCACGCGGGGGAATCCGGAGGTGGAGGCGGCATTGTCGCGGCGTATCCCTGTCGTGCGTCGCGCGGAGATGCTCGCCGAGCTGATGCGGCTTAAATCGACCGTGGCGGTCGCGGGTACACATGGCAAAACGACCACCACATCGATGATCGCCGCGTTGCTTGATGCAGGCGGGGTTGATCCGACCGTCATCAATGGCGGTATCATCAACAGCTATGGCTCCAACGCTCGATTGGGTGCGTCGGACTGGATGGTCGTTGAAGCAGATGAAAGCGATGGCAGCTTCCTGCGGCTCGACGGCACGATTGCGGTCGTGACGAACATCGATCCCGAGCATCTCGATCATTATGGCTCGTTTGATAGGGCTAAGGACGCCTATGTCGAGTTCGTTGAAAATGTCCCTTTTTACGGCGCGGCGTTGCTCTGCCTCGATCATCCAGAGGTGCAGGGAATCATCCCGCGTGTGCGCGACCGGCGATTGGTGACGTATGGTTTTTCCGCGCAGGCCGATGTTCGCGGGGTGAACGTAACCCCCATTCCCGGCGGCAACCGGTTTGAGGCGATTATCCGCAACCGTGATGGCACGGCCCGGTCGATCGAGGGGATCGAAATGCCGATGCCGGGTCGCCACAATGTCCAGAACGCGCTGGCCGCGATTGGAGTAGCGCTTGAACTTGGTATCCCCGATGCGACGATCCAGCAGGGTTTTGCCAAATTTGGCGGTGTGAAGCGGCGCTTTACGAAAGTCGGGGAGGTCGCGCTGGACGGCGGCATCGTCACGATCATTGATGATTACGGCCATCATCCTGTTGAAATCCGCGCTGTGCTATCGGCCGCGCGCGAAGGTGTGGAGAACCGGGTGATTGCGGTGGTCCAGCCGCATCGCTTCTCGCGGCTAGGCAGTCTTATGGAGGACTTCCAGCAGGCGTTTAATGATGCCGATATAGTGCTGGTCACGCCGGTTTATGCGGCTGGTGAAGCGCCGATTGAAGGCGTAGATTCCGATGCTTTGGTGGCGGGATTACGCGACCGGGGTCATCGTTCCGCAGCGCTCGTGGCGGATGCGGCCGCGCTGGCTGCGACACTGGCGGACACGGTTCAGCCGGGCGATGTCGTGGTTTGCCTCGGGGCGGGTGACATTACCAAATGGGCGGCTGGTCTTGCTGATGCGATTGGGGGCGCGCGCGGGTGACATATACAGGGCCCGACAATCCGTTCGTCCCGAGCATCGTCAAGGGGCATGCCGCACAAACTGCGCGTGATGTCTCGACTTCGCTCGACGCGAACGGTCAGGTTGTGGGGGTTGACCGCTGGTGAGCGCGCTCGCGGCCATGCCAGCTACAATGCCTTCGGTGCGCGGAAGGTTGACGTATAACGCACCCCTCGCGCCTTTAGTGTGGTTCAAGTCAGGCGGGGTGGCCGAATGGCTGTTTGAGCCTGCCGATGTTGCCGACCTTGCCACTTTCCTGGCCGATCTTGACCCCGCCGTTCCAGTGATGGCGTTGGGGCTGGGGTCCAACATGATAGTGCGCGATGGCGGGGTGCCGGGCGTCGTCGTGCGGCTGGGAAAAGCGTTCAGCTTTGCGACGGCGGGCGACGGCGCAACGCTGACCTGTGGGGGTGGCACCTCGGGCATCCTTGTGTCATCGACCGCGCGTGACGCGCGGGTCGCGGGCCTT
>JBBQAU010000100.1:0-8169 GCA_038316685.1 Sphingomonadales bacterium | reverse complement strand
GCAATCCAGCTTGAATTTGATCGCAGCCTTTACCTCGATCCCCGGCTCGATTTGCCGGGAGCAGGGATGCACCGCACAGCCGGTTTGCTGCGTCGGATGATTGCCGCGCTTGTTGATGAGGCGCTTGCAGGCCAGCAAATGATGGCGGCTGAATAAAAAACCACCCCGTGCAGATCACGGGGTGGCTTAGGTTCAGGGAGATGGCGCGTCTGAATGCGCGCCGCGCGGGCCACGAAGGGGGGGACGTAACACCGCGCTATTCAAATATAGGGGGCGCGTGACGGGGGTTCAAGCAACGCGATTTGCAGCCACTTGATCCCGCTTCGTCAACCGGCCAAATCAGCAGTTCAAATCACCAATTCAGGCACCGGCATCAGGCCGCGATCAACCTGTCGCTGAAAAATTTCGCGCATGAGCGCTAGCGAGAAAAGATGCGCGTAGATCAGCGGCAGCATGCCCGATTTGGCCATCTTGCGCAGCGCATCGCCGCGCGATTCGAGCAGCTTTTCTTCATTGACCATCTGGAAGCCGCGATAGACGAAGGGCTGCGCGGCACCATCGGGCTGAATCGAGATTTCGCCGTCCATCAACAAGCCGGTTTCGGCCAGTTCGCGCATGAAATTGGCGGTCCGGGCTCCGGCCTGTTCAAACATCTCGTTAAAGGAGAGCACGTTCTTGGTAAGCTCGCTCGGCTGCCCCTCAACGAACAGCGGCTCGCCGTCGTCAAAAGCCCCGATCGCCTCGGCCGAGGGATCAAAACACAGCGACAATTCTTCTGACGTCGGTGTCAGGCGGGCGAGCATATAAGGGTAGCGGCGGATGTAAGCTGGCACATACATGCTGGTATCAACCAACTTGCCGTCACTATCGATAAAAACATTGACGCCTTCATTCAGGCCCATCAGCGCGATCGGAATCGCCTCTGGACCTATCGAAAACACGATCGGCATGAAGCGCTGGGCAAGCGCAAATTCGTCAACCGTGACCGGAATTGCGTGATGACCGATCAGAAAGGGCGCGCGATCAAGCGTGCGTGCGCGGAAATTGGCATGGGTTTCGCTCGAAAGCGGTTCGAGCCCATTGTAAAAGAGCGGCAGGGATTGCGGCGCGCTGGCCATGAGTGTCTCCATCGATAGATTTCGGACCAAGAAGCCGTCCGTTTCGGCCTCTATGGTGCAGCGGGCGCGGGCGCAAGCGGAACAAGTTTGCCGGGGTTCATAATGTGGTGCGGGTCAAGACCCGATTTAATCCCACGCAACGCGGCAATCCGTGCCGGTGAGGAGAGCCGCTCAAGCTCACCAAGCTTCATCTGGCCAATTCCATGTTCGGCCGAAATCGACCCCCCAGCAGCTACCACCAGATCATTGACGAAGGGGGTAATTTGAGGAGCCTCATCGGCATACCAGCTTTTGGCATCCGCGTCGGTCGGCGCGCGGACATGAAAATGGACATTGCCATCGCCCAGATGGCCAAAGGCGCTCGCATGCGTACCCGCAAAGCGCGCCTCAACAGCGGCGGCACCGCGCGTCATAAAATCGGGCATAGCGTCAACCGGCACCGAGATATCATGCTGAACGGCAGGGCCGCTCGCGCGTTCAGCCTCCGAAATCGAATCGCGCAACCGCCAGAAGGCGTCAGCCTGCGCTTCGCTTGCTGCAATAACGGCATCAGCAACCAGACCATCGCTCAACGCCGAGCCCAGCAAGCGTTCCAGCAACAGGCCCGGCGCTTCGGCAGCGGCATCGCTTGAGACTGCCTCAATCAGGACGTGCCAGGGATGCTTGCCCGCTATCGGCGACCGCGTATCGGGGATATGCGCCAGCACCCGACCAAGCGAAATCTGCGGCACGATCTCAAAACTCTCGACCGTATCCGTGGCTGTCTCAAGCCGCCGCAGTAACGCCAGTGCCACCTGTGGCGAGTCGACCCCAACCCAGGCCACCGCGCGGGCGGCGATGGATGGCACCAGCCTGAGCGTTACAGCGGTGATAACACCGAGCGTCCCCTCCGCACCGACAAGAAGTTGGTTGAGATCATAACCGCGATTGTCTTTTTTAAGCGCGGCCAGGCCATCGTGCACCGATCCGTCGGGCAGCACAGCCTCAATCCCCTCAACCAGCGCGCGCATTGTCCCAAAGCGCAGAACCTGCGTGCCCCCGGCGTTGGTCGAGGCTAGTCCCCCAATCGTCGCACTCCCGCGCGCACCAAGCGTGAGCGGAAAGCGGCGACCCGCTGCTTCAACCGCACTCTGAAGATCGGCAAGGATCACGCCAGCCTCTGCAATGGCGAGGTTGGCGTCGGGATCGACCCTCCGGATGTGGTTCATTCGCCGCAGCGACAATATCAGCGCTGATCCGTCCGCAGGCGGTGTCGCGCCGCCGACCATTGAAGTATTGCCGCCCTGCGGCACCAGGGGGATGGATGCGGCATTGGCCAGCCGCAGGATAGTCGCGACCCCCGCTGTGTCTGCGGGCGCGAGAATGGCGGCAGACTGGCCGTGGTAACGTCCGCGCCAATCGACCAGCCAGGGCGCGATATCGTGCGGGTCGGAAATGACTGACTTTGGGCCTAAAGCACCACGGATGGCGGCAATCAATTTGGCTTGCGCAGGTATCATGATGGCCGCGCTACCATGAAGCCATTGCCCTGCCAATTCATCGACCGTTCAACCTGTGCGTCTATCAGGGCTATCACGCATGATCGAATCGCTGTTGCCCCCCTCGTTTATTCTCCTGCTGGCGCTGCCCGGTGCCAATGGCGCGGGTGTGCAGCGACCGACGATGATCCAATATGGCGAGATGACGATTCATCAGCGAATTCTCGTGAGGCTACCCCTGTTTCATGATGCCCCAATGCCGGACACCCGGTTTACGCCCGTCAAGCCGACCCAGTGGCGCGAGAGAAAAGGGCCACGGTGCGTCGCGCTGAGCGCAATCAGCGGCGCAAGTTTTTCCCAGACCGAAAGTCTCGATCTGCTTGTCGTTGATGGCCAGCGGTTGCGTGCGCGCTTCAGCGATCAATGCACAGCGATCGATTATTATTCAGGCGCCTATCTCAAGCCTGCACCCGACGGGCAAATCTGCGCCAAGCGCGATTCGATCCGGTCGCGCTCCGGCCATCCCTGTCTGATCCAGGGCTTTAGGCGGCTGACCCCCAAACGTTGAGTAATCGCTGCGACCGAAATTCTTGACATTGGCACAGAAATCCGCAAGCCCGGAACTAGGAGCAGGCGCGCCCCGCAAGTCTTCTGATTATTTTTTTTTCCGGAAACCGCATGACTTTTGCCGATCTCGGCCTATCTGACGAACTTCTTCGCGCGGTGACGGAGTCCGGCTACACAATCCCCACCCCAATCCAGGCAAGCGCTATCCCAAGCGTGCTGATGATGCGCGACATCATCGGCATCGCGCAAACAGGCACCGGCAAGACCGCGTCGTTTGTACTGCCGATGATCGACATTCTTGCTCATGGCCGCAGCCGGGCGCGGATGCCTCGATCATTGATCCTTGAACCAACCCGCGAGCTTGCAGCCCAGGTTGCAGAAAATTTCGACAAATATGGCAAGTATCACAAGCTATCGATGGCGCTGCTGATCGGCGGCGTATCGATGGGCGATCAATTGGCAGCGCTGGAAAAGGGCGTCGACGTGCTGATCGCTACGCCAGGGCGCCTGATGGACTTGTTTGGGCGTGGTAAGATCATGCTCAATGGCTGTTCGCTGCTGGTGATCGATGAGGCGGATCGGATGCTCGACATGGGGTTCATCCCCGACATCGAAGAAATCTGCACCAAATTGCCCAAGCAGCGCCAGACCCTGCTGTTTTCAGCGACGATGCCTGCCCCCATCAAGAAACTGGCGGACAAGTTTCTCGATAATCCCAAGATGATTGAGGTCGCACGGCCCGCCAGCGCCAACGTCAATATCCGGCAATGGGTTGTGCCTGTGACCTCGGCAAAGAAAAAGGACCGGCTTCGCGAACTATTGTCAGGCGAGGATGTTACCAACGCGATCATCTTCTGCAACCGTAAAACGACGGTGCGCGAGCTCAACAAAACGCTCCAACGTCAAGGACTGCGCTCAAGCGAAATTCATGGCGATATGGAACAATCGCAACGCATTGCCGAGCTTGACCGCTTCAAACTGGGTGACGTCAATATCCTTGTCGCATCAGACGTTGCCGCACGCGGGCTTGATATCAAGGGCGTCAGTCATGTCTTTAATTTCGACGCGCCCTGGCACCCCGACGATTATGTCCACCGCATCGGCCGGACGGGGCGCGCGGGCGCGACAGGTGTAGCGTTCACTTTCGTCACCCCTGACGATGCAGAGAACATTGCGAATATCGAGAAGTTGACGGGCCACAAGATCGAGCGGCTGGCGACAGCTGCGACAAGCGAAGAACCTGTGTCGACTGAACGGACACCGCGTAAACGCCCGGTCAAAGTGAAAGCAGAACCCGTCGCCGAGCGCGAGCAACCTGCGCCGCCCACGCGCCAGCCGCAATCCGTGAAGCCGCCAGCCGCAAAGCCCGCAGCACCAAAGCCAGCGCGGCCCACACGCGCGACGCAACCGCCACCTCCAAAACCGGCACCGCACACCGACAACGATGATGGCGACGACGGCTGGAATGGCGCGCTGCCCGATTTCCTGAACATCAAGCTGACCTGAACGCTGTCATGTCGACTGACCGCCTGGCCCCGATCATCAGCCCGTGCACCAATGTCTGCCAGATCGACCAGCTGACCAAATGGTGCCTGGGATGCGGCCGTAGTCTTGACGAAATCGCCGCATGGGCGGGTGCATCGCCCGAGTGGCGCGATGCAGTAATGGCAACTCTCGACGCGCGGCGGGCACAGCTGATCAACGCGAGGCGATAATTTCCAGCCGGGGTGCCGCAAACGGCTGTTGACCGACAAATGAAGTGCCAATCAGCCCGGCAAAAATCGCGTCAATGATCCGCGCAAGCTTTGCCTCGGACAGGCTGGGAAATATCTGCACCATCACATCCGGATCGCAGAACGGGTGTACCATCAGGTTGATCAGTGACACCGTCTCATCAACGGTCAGATCGGCAAAATAGCCTTCCCCCATTGCGTCTGCCACGATCATCGACAGATACTGGTCACCCAGATCGATATAGCCACGAATGACCTCGAAATGCTCATGGCCCAGCTCAAGATAACTGTTAAATAATATCGGATCGCAAGCATGGTTTTCCCGCATGAGCAGAAACCGGCGGGCGTAAAACTGATAGAGCTTGTCGCGGGCAGGCAGGTCGCTGGCGATGACCTCCTCCATGATTCGCACTTTTGGCGCAAACCAGCGCTCGGCAACCGCCTCGTAAAGCGCGTCCTTGTTCTCAAAAAAGCGATAGATATTCGCTGGCGACATATTGGCTGCCGCAGCGAGTTCAATCAACGTCACCGTCGCGCCGCCGCGCTGCTGTATGATCGCCTCAACACAATCGAGCAGATCATTGCGGACACGATCAACGTCAGTCATCGGGCGGGCCAACACGCGCTCCTGCTTTATTTCAGTAAGGCAGTTCTATGATGATTTTCAAAATTCGTCAATCGTTGGTAGATAGACGTGCTGACGCAATCAGTGAGAGCGCGCAGGCGCAGGCCCCGGACCCATTACCCCGTCGCTTTCGCCGCTGCGATCAGATCATCGTCGATCGCTTTGGCGCGCAGATAGGCCGGACGTGACGATAGTCTGGCGAAATAATCTTCGAACGCGGTTCGCTTGGGCAAGGTGCCAAACTGCAAGCCCCAGCCAACCTGCGAGCCGACATAGACATCCGCCAGGGTGAACCAGTCCCCTGCGATATAAGGATGCGCCGACACCGCCTTTTCAAGGACGTCGACTGCCAGATCATAACTGCCATAGCCCGCCATCCGGCCCTGCGCTTCAGTGGCGGTAAAACCCATTGAGCGGTTGATGATTGCCTGCTCCAGCGGCCCGGCGGCAAAGAACAGCCAGCGATAATAATCTGCTCGCTCAGGCAGCGCAGGCGCGAGGTCGGCTTCGGCAAAGGCATCGCCCAGATAGGCGCAGATTGCGGCACACTCCGTCACGACATGGCCGTTATGCGTGATTGCTGGCACCTTGCCCATCGGGTTGATCGACAGGAACGGCGCAGCCTTCATCGTCGTTGCATAATCGAGCAGCACCGTTTCGTAAGGTGCGCCGGTTTCCTCGATCGCCCAGCGCGCGATCTGCCCGCGCGACATTGGATTGGTGTAAAATATCAGCCCAGCAGCCACCGCGACTCTCCCCTTTTTTGCAACCATAAAGGGGACATTTTGTGCCTACCCGGTCAAGCTTTATCCGTCGCCCGATACCACCAAACACCGTCAATCGTCTCACGTTTGGCTCGTCCCTCGATCTCGAGCCGTCGCAGATGTGCCAATGCTTCTCCCGTTGCCATACCAAGCACATCCGGCCCAATTGCGCGGCGGAACAACCGCCCGAAACAATCCACCGCGCGCGCCGGTTTTTCGATGAACAGCGCAAGCTCATCGAGCCGGTCGCGATGTTCGCGATCAAGCGCATCGAGCCGCGTGTGCATGCCCGTAAACGGACCACCATGCGCGGGCAGCACCAGCAGATCATCGGGCAGCTGCTTTAATTTGGCGATCGAGGCAAGCCAATCGCCGAGCGGATCGCCCTCGGGTTCGGTCACGCCCAACGACACGTTGGAACTGATCCGGGGCAGCACCTGATCGCCCGAAATCAACACGCCATTTTCCGCGTCATACAGGCAGGCATGTTCGGGCGAGTGGCCGTTGCCAGTCACGATCCGCCACGGCCTGCCGCCGATAGTCATCACGTCGCCCTCGCTGATCCGCCGGTAGCCAAGCGGCATCGGGCTGACAATCCGCCGCCAGCCGCTCCAGCCGTGCGAACTGGCATGATTGATCTGTTCGTCGTCCCAGCCCCCGGCGCGCCAAAAGGCGATCATCTCATCGGGCACGGTATCGCGCGCATCGGCGATCAGCAGCCGCGCCGTCAGCCATTCGCCGCGCGTCATCACCAGCGGGCAATCATGATAGGCGCACATCCAGCCCGCCAGACCGATATGATCGGGGTGGAGATGCGTGCAGATGACCTGAGTGATCCGCACGCCTGCCAACTCGCGCTTCATCAGTGCCTTCCACTCGGCGCGGGCATCGGGCAGGTTCATGCCGGTATCGACAAGCGCGACCCCGTCGTCATCGTCGATCAGCCAGCAATTAATATGCTTGAGCGACCCCGGCACCGGAAGCCGTACCCAACGCACCCCGGGCGCGACAGTGATTGTTGTGCCAGGGGCCGGGCCTTCCAGTCCGAAGGGGTAATGCAATCCCTTATGGCTCGTCGGCACGACGCTCGCATCGGGGAGCAGCGATGCGTCAGGCGAATGCGCGGTGGCCACGCTTTTTAGCGCTTGAAGGGATCGGTAAACCCACGCGCTTCAAGTTCGGTTTCGACTTTGCCGACATTTTCGGCATCACGCGCGGCTTGTTCCCGCTCGGCGCGCAGCTCGCTGATCAATGCCGCGCGATCCCCCTCAAGCCGGGTATCGACCGGCGCTGCCAGACCTGCGGCCTTCGCAGCCTTGGCAACAATTGCGTCAAGTTCGCGCTGTGAACACAGCCCCAGCGTCACGGGATCCTTTGGCGTGATGCTGGCGATGTTCCAGTGGCTTCGATCGCGGATCGCAGCGATGGTGGTACGCGTGGTCCCGATCAGGATTCCAATCGCACCGTCGCTGATCTCCGGGTGGTTGCGGATGATCCACGCGATCCCGTCAGGCTTATCCTGCCGCTTCGATACCGGCGTATACCGGGGCCCTTTCGTGCGACGGACCTGGTCAGGGCCTTTCAACATCACCAGGCTGTGATTGGCGTCTTTCTGGCCCTTCTCGATTTCCTCCTGCGTCAATTCATGCGCGCGGACCGGATCACGCCCCGTCAGCTTGGTCGCTGCGGTATCATCGGCGATTGCCTGGATTTCCAGAATATGGAGTCCGCAAAATTCGGCAATCTGCTCAAAACTGAGCGCGGTATTGTCCACCAACCACGATGCGGTTGCGTGCGGCATGAGCGGCTGGGCCACTGGAATACTCCCTAAAACAAAAGCCAGAAACAATAAGGGCCGCCCCTTTCGGAGCGGCCTTGGAATAA
>JBBQAU010000099.1:0-8172 GCA_038316685.1 Sphingomonadales bacterium | reverse complement strand
CGAGCGTTGAGATCAGCCATGATGACCAGGCCAGCGGTGCGGTGCTCGACCGGGTCGCTGCCATGTCGGTCAGGATATTTGTAGCGGTCGAGATGATGTTTGAACGCGCCGTCATTGGTCGCAATCAGCGCCTGATCATCGCCACCCAGCCAATCCTCCGGATCATGTTGCGCCAGTGCCCAGCGCATGATGTCGATGCTTTCATCAATCACGCGCCCATCGGCGAGGACGAGCACCGGGACTGTGGCCTTGGGCGAGGCTGCAATCATCGCGGCCGGTTTGGCGCTGAGTTTTACCTCGCGAAGCTCGCACTGTATGCCGCTGATCAGCACCGCCATCCGCGCGCGCATTGCAAACGGGCAGCGCCGAAAGCTGTAGAGGATCGGCTGGTCACTCATCCGGGGCTTCGGCCGGGCGTCCGATATGCGCCTGGCCCCGCGCTTCGGCGAGCTGGACCTGGCGGTGGCGCTCTGCATAGCCCGCGCGCTTGGCCTCATCGCGGGTGGCGTGGCAGGCGGGGCAGGTTATTCCTTCTACGTAAAGCGGCGATTGCCGGTCCTTGGCGCTTACCGGCATCCGGCAGCCGCGACACAGGCTGTGCGAGCCAATCTCCAGCCCCTGGCCGACCGCGACGCGCTCATCGAAGACAAAGCACTCGCCCTGCCAGCGGCTTTGTTCTGGCGGCACCTCCGCCAGATATTTCAAAATACCGCCCTTCAGGTGATAGACCTTATCCAGCCCTTGCGCCTTTACGAAAGCGGTCGCCTTTTCGCAGCGGATGCCGCCAGTGCAGAACATCGCGATTTTCTTATCCGCCAGCTCGTCACGGTGCGCCGCAAACCAGGCGGGAAATTCGCCAAAGCTTTTGGTGTGCGGATCAAGCGCGCCTGTAAAACTGCCGATCTTCACTTCATAATTATTGCGCGTGTCGATGACGATGGTGTCGGGGTCAGCGATCAGCGCGTTCCAGTCGGCAGGCATGACATAGGTGCCGACGCTGGCGAGGGGGTCAATATCGGGCTGGCCCATCGTCACAATCTCGCGCTTCACGCGGACCTTCATCCGGTAGAAGGGCATGGTGTCCGCGCAGCTTTCCTTGACCTCAATATCGGCGCAGCCGGGCAGGGTCGCGATATGGGCAAGCACATCGTCAATGGCGTCCGGCGAACCCGCAATCGTCCCGTTCATTCCCTCACGCGCGAGCAACACCGTGCCTTTGACGCCCCCGGTTTCGCACACCGCCAATAAAGGGGCGCGCAACGCGGCAGGATCGTCGAACCGGGCGAAGCGATAGAGCGCGGCGACGCGGATCAGCGGGGGCAGTTGTGTGTCCACCAATCTTCGAAACGCGTCCGCTCGGCATCCGTCAAGTGCAGACCGATTTTGCTCCGTCGCAGCAGCGCATCTTCGGGCGTGCGCGCCCATTCGCGGTCATGCATCCAGCGTGCCTCAATCTCGGTCAGGCCCGCGCCAAGATCAGCGCCCATTTCTGCCTCAGCGGTCACGCCACCCAGCATCTCCTGAAGCATTGATCCATAAGCGCGCGCCATCCGCAGCGAGCGCGCCTCGCCGAGAAACGGCCAAGTTACGCGGACACGGCGGAGAAAGGCTGTGAAGTCGCCGATTGCGCCACCGGGGAAGTGGCGGCCCTGGGTAGAGGCGCTTGGCTTGAACCCCATCGGCCCCGCCAGCTTGCCAATCGCCTCTTCGGCGAGGTGCCGGGCGGTGGTGATCTTGCCACCGAAGACCGAGAGCACCGGCGGGCCGTTGGTATCAAGCTCGAGCACATAATCGCGTGTCACCTCCTTGGCTTCGCTCGCGCCGTCGTCATAAAGCGGGCGGACGCCGGACCAGGTTGAGGTAACATCGGCAGGCGTCACTTGCTTGATGAAGTGCCGGTTCACCGCTTGGCAGAGATAGGCGATTTCAGCATCATCGATCACGGCCTCTCCGGGCGCGTCAACCGGCACATCGGTGGTGCCAATTTCGGTCGAGCCGTTTTCGTAAGGAATTGCGAAGACGATCCGGCGGTCGGGCTGCTGGAGCATATAGGCCTGATCGCCCTCGAACATTTTTGGCACAACGATATGGCTGCCTTTGATCAGTCGCACCCCGCTCGCCGCGTTGACGCCCAGTTTGCCGAGCATCTGGTGGACCCAGGGGCCAGCCGCGTTGACCAGCGCGCGCGCCTCCACCGTCCGCCCGTCGGACAGCAGCGCGCGCCAGACATCGCCCTCACGCCGCGCGGAGGTGAGGCCGGTCTGGACGAGGATGACAGCACCGTGGTGATGCGCGTCGATGGCGTTGAGCAGCGTGAGGCGGGAATCATCGACCCAGGCATCGGAATAGACAAAGCCCTTGCCCGATCCTTTAAGCGGCACAGTGAACAGGGTGTCACTCCGCTTTAGACCGCGAGACCGTGGCAACGACATTTTTCCGCCAAGGAAATCATAGAGATACAATCCAAGACGCACTAACCACCACGGCCTGACGGAATTTTCCTGCGGGAGGATAAACTGCATCGGATAAATGAGGTGCGGCGCGGAATGGATCAGCCGCTCCCGCTCACGCAGTGCCTCAGCGACCAGCTTGAATTCATAATATTCGAGATAGCGTAATCCGCCATGGATCAGCTTGGTCGAGGCCGATGAGGTCGCGCCTGCAAGATCACCCTGTTCGACGAGCAGCACCTTGAGGTCATTGAGCGCCGCGTCCCGCGCAATCGCTGCGCCGTTGATACCGCCACCGATGATAAGAAGATCATATGTCACCGCTGCCGGTTAGCGGGCTGTGGCGATTCCCGCTACCTGTCTGTGAAGCCATTTGGGATATTGGCGCAAAGGCCCTATCGACACCCCATGCCCAAGTTCATGCCTAAGCCCGGTGGTGGCCTGCCGACGTCCAAACAAATTCTCGATTTCATCGCGTCGTCCGACACAGCGGTTGGTAAGCGCGAGATCGCCAAGGCATTTGGCCTGCACGGTGCGGAAAAGGTCGCGCTCAAGGCGCTGCTCAGGGACATGGCTGATGAAGGACTGATCGATCATTCGCCCGGGCGCGCGTTCCACCAGATGGGCGGGCTGCCCAAGGTCACGGTGCTGCGCGTGACCGATGTCGGTGATGATGGCCAGGCCTGGGCCATGCCCGAAAGCTGGCAGGCCGACACGCCGTCACCGCGCATCCGTGTAAAGGAACGCGGCAGGCGTGGCGCGCTGGGGATTGGCGATCGCATCCTCGCGCGCACCGAGGAGGCCGGCAATGGCTGGATCGCGCACCCGCTGAAATCGCTCGCCAAGGGTGAGGAACTGGTGCTGGGCGTGCTGCGCGAGGAGGGCGGCAAGCTGTGGCTGATCGGTGTCGATAAGCGTGAGCGGACCAATTATCAGGTTTCCGATGCAGGCGGCGCACAGCCCGGCGATCTGGTGCTTGCTGAAAAGACCGGCCGTCCGCCCCGCATTACGGTGCGGGTGACCGAGACTCTGGGTGATCCCTTTGCCCCGCGCAGCTTCTCGATGATCGCGATTCACAAGCTGGGCATCCCCGTGGCGTTTGCGCCTGAAGCGATTGCGGAAGCGGCAACCGTCGCGAAGCTGCCGCTAGGCGACGACCGCGAAGACCTGCGCAATTTACCGATTGTCGCAATCGACCCCGAGGACGCGCGCGATCATGACGATGCCGTCTGGGCGACGCCCGATGATGATCCGACCAATGAAGGCGGGTGGAAGGCGATTGTCGCGATTGCCGATGTGAGCTTTTATGTCCGCCCGGGCTCTGCGATCGACCTTGAGGCGCGGCGGCGCGGCAACAGCGTCTATTTTCCCGACCGGGTCGTGCCGATGCTGCCGGAACTGCTGTCGGCAGATGTCTGTTCGCTCAAGGAGGGCGAGGATCGCGCGGCGCTGGTGTGCCATTTGCAGATCAGCAAGGGCGGTGCGCTGAAAAGTTGGCGCTTTACGCGGGCTGTGGTGAGGATTGCCGCCAATATCGCGTATGAGGCCGCACAGGCGATGATCGATGCGCGCGAGGCTGATCCGACGGCAAATTCTGGGGGAGGGCATCTCGTTGAGGACGCCCTGCTGCCATTATGGGCATGCTGGCGCGCGCTTGCCGACGCGCGGGCCAAGCGCGCGCCGCTTGATCTCGATCTGCCCGAGCGCCGCGTGGTGCTCGACGAGAAGGGGCGGATCATGTCGGTTGCCCCGCGTGAGCGGCTCGATGCGCATAAGCTGATCGAGGAATATATGATCGCCGCCAATGTCGCTGCCGCCAAGGCGCTCGAGAAGAAAAAGGCACCGGTCATGTACCGCGACCATGAGCCGCCGGCGCGTGAGAAGCTGGTCGCGCTCAAGGACTATCTCAAGACTTTTGGCGTTGAATTTGCGCTGGGGCAGGTCGTTCAGCCCTCCACCTTCAACCATATCATCGAGCGCGTCGGCGACAGTGATTTTCGCCCGCAGGTGATGGAGCAAATCCTTCGCACCCAGACGCAGGCCTATTATGCGCCTGGCAATCACGGCCATTTCGGGCTGGCGCTGGGAAGCTATGCGCATTTCACGTCGCCGATCCGCCGTTATGCTGATCTCATCGTCCACCGATCGCTGGTGCAAGCTTACGGCCTTGGTCCGGGCGGGCTGACCGAGGGGGAGGCTGGCGCGATGGAGCGGATCGGTGAGAGCATTTCGATGCTTGAACGCCGCGCGATGGAGGCAGAGCGCGACACGATTGATCGCTACGTCGCCGCCTATCTTTCTGAACGGGTTGGCGAAGTGCTCGACGCGCGGATCACGGGTGTCCAGAATTTTGGCTTTTTTGCGACTGTTGAGGGGATTGGCGGCGATGGCCTGATGCCCGTGCGTGATATTGGTCGCGAATATTTCCGCTATGATGAAGCAGCCAAAGCGTTGGTTGGCGAGGAATCCGGCGAGACCTATTCAAGCGGGATGCGATTGAAACTGCGGCTGGCCGAGGCGAACCCGGTATCAGGCGCGCTGCGTTTTGAGATGGCCGACGGTAAAGGTAGCGGCAGTGCGCCGCGTGGCGACAGCACGCGCAGCGACAGGCCCGGAAGCGACAGGCCCGGAAGCGACAGGCCGCGCCGCACGATCAAGCGCCAGGGACGCCCCGCCAATATCCGCCATCAAGGGCGTAAGCGATGAATTGCAGCGCCCGCCAACGCGTGGCATAATCTGCCGATCGGTGACGGAGATACGTGATGGCAGCAGTGGGAGCAGCAATCGGTGGTGCAGCCGCGGCGATCCTGGGCTGATGCAGCCAAATCAGCCATCACAGGGCGTGCGCAGGCCCGTTATTGAAGGGGCCGGGCTCAACGCGAGCCGGCGACGACTGGCGCAGTTTTTTCTGGCGCATCACGCTCTGTCGGCGGTCGATGCCGCCTATTTCAAACCGGTGATCCAAGCCGATGCGCGCGTCTTTGCGGCGATGCGTAAGGCCGGGATCGTGCGTGAGGCCAGCCCGCATCATTATTATATCGATCTTGCCCGGTACGACGCGATCATTGTCGCCGAGCAGCGTCGTGGTGTCTGGGTGGCGGGATTTGGAGCGTTAATTTTGGTCGCGTTGCTGACGCTGCTGTATCAGGGGTGAGGGTAAGCAACGATATGATTTCATTGTTATTGTGAGGCAAGCACAGCAATCCATCGACGTCACCCGGCGCAATATGGCTGGATTGCCTCGCCCGGTATGTGGCCGGGATCGCAAGGACGGATGATCATACCCGGGTTCGTCCGGGCCGATACAAACTGACACATGCCAGTGAAGGATTTGCGCCTGTGCAGGCATGACGCATGACCTTGGTCGCGCTCACCCCGCCGTAAAGGTCAGGCCCGCTTTTTCGATGAGCCGCTTGCGTAGTTGCGGCCCCATGATCGCGCCGGGGGTCCAGATACCGCCTGCGCCTTTTACGTCCTGCACCAGACACAGCGCGCTTTCGGCGATCATTTTGCTGGTCGAGCCGTAACCGGGGTCGCGATCGCCGGTGACGACCGCGTCGATCCGCGTGCCATCAGCCATTTCGCCGACGAACAGGATATCGTAATTGCCGGTGTCGCGCTCTTCCTTGGAGGGGCCTTCGCCGGGCTTTGGCCCCTTGTCAGACGCGAACGGGTTAAATTTGGCGAGTGTTTCTGCCGCGGCCTTGCCCATCTCACCCAGGCCTGCGACCATCATCTCGTCATAAACAAAATCGGCTCCAAAGCCGTCTTTGCCCAGCAGGAAATTGGTTCGGTGGACGTTTTTGGTGTTGATAGGGGCCATCACGAATGGCGCGCACCACGCCTCAATCGAGCGGTCATATTCAGGGATCAATCCCATCGGCTGGCTGGGGCCTTTAAAACCTTCGGTGAGCGCGAAGGGGTTGGTGAGCACGGCAATCAGCATCGGGTTGCGCGCGGCGGCGGCCATTGTCGCTTTCAGGCTCGCCGCAGTGCCGCCCGAGAAGGTGCCCTTCATCGACCGGACCCGTCCTTTGACGCGCGGGCAGGGCATGCCGAACTTTGCCTTGGCGGCCTCCTGCAGCGTCAGCACACCCAGATCGAAGGGGATTGAATCAAACCCGCAGGAAAACACGATCCGCGCGCCAGTTTCCCTCGCCTTGGCCTGATGCTTTTCGATCATCTCGGCCATCCAGGCGGGCTCACCGCACAGATCGACATAGGCGGTGCCCGTTTCGGCGCACGCCGCGACCAGATCATTCCCATAAAGCTGGTAGGGGCCAACCGTGGTCAGGATGACGGTGGCGCGTTGGCACATGGAACGAAGCGATGCTGGATCGTCGGCATCGGCGGTCACCAGCGGGGTATCGGCAGGCGCGCCAATCAGGTCGCGGACTTCCTCCAGCTTGGATAGCGACCGGCCCGCCATTGCCCATCTGGGCTTGTCAGCACCGGGATAAGTCAGCGCCAGATATTCCGCGACCAGCCGCCCGGTATAGCCGGTGGACCCATAAACTATGACGTCAAATTCGCGCATGCCGGGCTCCTATGCTTTGGCGACCCCCTCATGCGCTGCCGCCTTGCGTTCGGCAAGACGGCAAGACGGCGAGAGCGATTTCGCGTTTATCCCGCTTACCGCCCGATTACATCAGCATTTGCCGAACGAGTGAGTGATAACAACATGGCCCGTGGCGCTGATGCACCCGCCGGATATCGAATATCCACCGCTTGCGAACAGTGCGGCATCGCCCGGCGATAGTACTCGCGCCGCCATCTCGGCCAATTCGCCATGTGCGCTAACCAAGTCGAGTGCGTGATTCACTTCTTGAATAAATTCTAAAAAAGTAGGGATCAACCGTCTCCTATTCACTCCAAAAAATGAAGTTTTAATAGGGGTAGGACTTTGCATCGGTGATCTTGAGAAATTTACGAAATCAAAAAATTATCTAAGTTTACAATTTCGATAGTAATACTGAACTTTAATTGATTAAACTATATCTCAAACTTAAATTTACTTCGGATCAGATGCAATTTAACGAGAAATCGAAATATTTTACGCTTGTGGTGTCAGGCGGCTTCGCTGAACTGGAGGCTCGCCAGCCGGGCATACAGGCCGTTCTGACCGATCAAACCGCTGTGCGTCCCGCTTTCGACGATGCGGCCATCATCCATCACGATGATGCGTCCAGCAGCCCGCACGGTGGCGAGGCGATGCGCGATAACGATGGTGGTGCGGTTTTTCATCAGCCGGTCAAGCGCTTGCTGAACGAGTTGTTCGCTTTCCGCATCGAGCGCGCTGGTTGCCTCATCAAGCAGCAGGATTTTGGCATCCCGCAACAAGGCGCGGGCAATCGCCACGCGCTGACGTTGTCCGCCAGACAGGCGCGCGCCGCCTTCGCCAAGGAAGGTGTCAAGGCCTTGGGGAAGCTTGCGCAGGAACTCGGCGGCATTCGCGGCTTCGGCGGCGGTCCATAACTCGGCGTCGCTCGCATCCCAGCGACCATAGCGCAGATTGTCGCGCGCCGATGCGCCGAAGATCACCGTATCCTGTGGCACCATCGCGATCCGCCGACGGATTTCGGCAGGGTCTGCGGTTGGCAGCGCGACTCCGTCGATCCGGATGATGCCTTGGCTCGGATCGTAAAAACGCTGGATCAGCTGGAAGAGTGTTGATTTGCCAGCGCCCGATGGTCCGACAACGGCAACGGTATCGCCAGCCGCG
>JBBQAU010000098.1:0-8205 GCA_038316685.1 Sphingomonadales bacterium | reverse complement strand
AACGCGCCAATGGCGGCACCGCCAATGATGAGCATTTCGTGCGGAATGGCTTCCATCACCGGGCCAAGCGCGCCGCCGGTGATTGCAAAGCCGCCAAATACCATCACGAGGAGGACAACAAGGCCGATGATCGGAAACATAAAGCTTGCTTTCCCCTGCCACAATTTGGTGCACCCTGATTAGGGTAACGACCGCCTGAACCAATTATTCACCTGATTTCGTCGCTATTTGGTTATCAAGCGTGCGAATTCAGCGAATATAATCAAAAAGTGACAATTGGCTGAGCCTGGACAGGCTCGCCTGGGTTGCCTGCAGGATTGTGCTGGTCTTTTGCAGCTCGATAATCGCCTTTGTCACGTCGATATCCTCAAGGAAGCTGCGCTCGCCTTCCCGGACCGTTGCTGCATCTTCCAGCCGGGTTGATTCAAGATCGAGTCGGATACCCCGCGCGCCGACCGAACCTCGGGCCGCGCCAACCTGGTCAAGCGTTACCTTGAGACCCTGAACGGTGGTCGCGGCCGCAGCGGCGGGGTTGCCGCCCGATTCAAGGGCGGTGACGAAACTGGCAAGCAGGCCAAAGCTGTCGGTTGTGCCGGCACCGTTTGGAACATTGCCAAAAATCTGACCGGCGCTTTCGCTGGGCTGAATGGTTACGTCCTGCCCGATCGGGATTCCCGGCGGGTTCCCTGTGCCGGTGAAGCTGACAACGCCGGCGGGATCGCGGGTTAGCGCGGTATCGCCCGTTGCTGAACCAAATAACGGACCACCACGGGCATCCTTGCTGTTGGCGAGGGCGACCAGATCATCGACAATTCCGCGAAGTTCAATCGCGATTGTTCTGTGATCCGCAGCTGAAAGCGTGCCATTTGCCGCTTGCAACGTCAGCTCTTGCGCACGCTGAAGCCGACTGGTGACACTGCCAAGAGCAGTATCAGCCTGCTCTAGCACGGTTCTGGCTAGTGCGATGTTACTTTCCCAGGCGGTACCGTCGGCAGTGGCCTGCGCAATCGTCTGCAACCGGCGATAGGCCACGGCGTCGTCGGACGGTACTGCCAAGCGCTTTCCCGTGGCGATCTGGGTCTGCAGCGTTTGGTTGCGTGTAGCGAGCGTCCCAAGCTGTTTGCTCGAGCGATCAAAGAAAAGGGATGTGCTAATGTGCATGGCGGGCCTCAGCGAATGTCGAGCAGCGTTTGCAGCGTCTCACGCGCCACCTGGATGATGCGGCTTGATGCCTGATAGGCTTGCTGGAAGCGGATTAAATCGACTGCCTCGCTATCCAGATTGACCCCCGTCACCTGATCGCGCGCAACGATGGCACCATCATGAATCGCCGCCTGCGCCGCTGCGACCGTGCGGCGCGAAGCAAGCGTTGCAGCGTTGGTTGCAATGAAAGATGCGGTATCTGCCTCAAACTGGCCAGTTGTTCGCAATGTTTCGAGCGCGATCAGATTGCTGTTGTTTCGTGGGCCACCGCCAACGGCGGCCGCCGCGATACCCCGCGGGTTGATGAGCGAAACGCTGATGTCGCTCGGCGTTGCCCCGACCGCGAAGATCGCCGCGCCAGGGTTGCCGTCAAGGTCGCGCCCCTGCGATTGAAGCGTGTTTACACCATCGACCAAGCCCGTCGCGATCCGATTGAGCTCGACACGGGCGTCGCCAATGCGCTGGGCCCCTTCCGCCAATCCCGCCAATGCGCCACCGACAGGAGACAGGCTGGCAACCGTGCCATTTTGCTCAACAATATAGGCAACAGCACTGCCGCTACGCTGATACGTGACAAACGCCGTCTCTGCGCCGCCGACGAACATCGGGCCCGTCGCGCCGCCCAGCCGAACTGCTGCTCGACCATTGGCATCAATCGCGACATTGACGTCACTCAGCGCGCTGAGTTTTTCAAGAATTGTATCGCGCTGATCGAGCAATGATGCTCGGTTGCCCGTGCCCGGCGATGCGCGGTCCAGTCCTTGATTAACTCTGGCCAGGGCATATCCAAGCGTGTTGAGCTCATCGACTGCAGCCGATGCCTTGATGTCGAGATCGGCTGTAATCTGGTCAAGCGCGCGGCCAGTGGCAGTGAATGCAATCGCCACGCCCGCGCCCGCTTCGAGCATTGTCACGCGCGGCGTGATGGCGGCGGGATCGGCCGATACGGCCTTGGCGCTATTGAAAAAACTCGCGATGCGCGTGCCAAGCTGTTGGCCGCCAAGACTTGTTTCAATTTGATCAAGCCAGACCGCGCTGGTCTGCGTACGCGCAAGGTCTGCGCCGGCCGCGCGAACCGCGGTTGAACGAAAATCGTCTGCCTGACGCTTGATCCCTGTCGCTGCAACGCCAAGCCCGTCAGTGATCTGCCGCTGGCCGATCCGGCTGCTGCTCGCCGCAATGCGTTCAAGATTGGTGCTGCGGCGTGAATAGCCTGCGGTTGAGGCGTTAGCGATATTGTCGGCGACAGTGCTCAACGCCAACTGATAGGCCCGTACGCCGCTGGCCCCGATTGAGAGAATGTCGCTCATTTCGGCGCAGCTTCAGCCGGGGCCGCCGCACCTGCGGGATGCGCCAATGCCGCCTGGTTCTTGCTCAAAAATTCGACCATTGCCTTGCCGATCCCAAGTGGCGCAGTTTCGGCCATGGTTTGAGCGAGCTTTTGATCCTGCATATCGCGGAAGGTGTCGCGCGCTTGTGACGCGAACAGATCCGACGCCAAATGGGGCTGACGCATGGATTTCAGCATCATTTGCGTGAACACCGCTTCAAACTGCCGACCAGCGGCCTCCAGATTCGCGCGCGACGCGACGCGGCTCGTGTCGGTTGAGACCGTCGGAACGGCAAGCGCGTTTGTAACCACGCCGGGGGTGGGGCCGACGCCGGTCACAGGATGATCAAGTCGGCTTTGAGCGCGCCGGCTTCCTTCAATGCTTCCAGGATGGCAACCAGATCGGAGGGCGACGCGCCAATCGCGTTCAGCGCCCTGACGACATCAGCCAATCTCGGCCCGGCCTCAATCAGGAAGATTGGTTTTGATTCTTCAGCGACGCCGACGTTGCTGCGCTGCTCAAGCGCGGTCTGGCCTTGGCTGAACGGGGCGGGTTGGCTAACGGTCTGGTTCTCATCAACGCGAATGCTGAGCTTACCTTGCGTAACAGCGGCCGAACCGACGCGAACGGCGGAGTTGATCACGACGGTGCCGGTGCGCGCGTTGACGATGACACGCGCTGCCGGTTCAGCTGACATTACAGTCAAGTTCTCGATATTGCTCATCAATGTGGCACGAACGTCAGCGCCCTCGGGTGCTGTGACAGCGATCGACACGCCGTCGATTGCCTGCGCACGACCGGGTCCCAGCCGCATGTTAATGGCAGCGGCAATACTCTGGGCGGTCGTAAAGTCTGCGCGAGACAAGTTGAAGGTCAGCATGGGCGAACTGGCAAATCCAGTGTCAACCGCACGCTCAACCGTCGCCCCTTCAGGAATACGCCCGGTTGAAGGAATGTTGATGACGATTTTGGAGCCATCGGCGCCGTCGGCACCCAGACCGCCAACGGCCAGATTGCCCTGTGCCATAGCATAGACCTGGCCATCGGCTCCGATTAGCGGCGTCAAGATCAGACTTCCGCCGCGAAGGCTCTTGGCTCTGCCCATGGCAGCAACGGTAATGTCAATACGCTGGCCGGGCTTGGCAAAGGGCGGCAGCTCGGCGGTAATTAACACCGCAGCCGAATTCTTCAGCGCTGGATTGATGGCCGCCGGCAATTGCAGGCCAAAGCGGGAGGCGACGCCTTTAAGCGACTGGACGGTATATTCCAGATTATCGTCACCCGTGCCGGGCAACCCGACAACAATGCCATAACCCGTTAGCTGGTTGGTCCGGATGCCTTGGAACGCGCCGAGATCCTTGATGCGGTCAGCCAAAGCGGGCTGCGCGACCAGCATACTGAGCAACAGGGCAATGAAGAAACGGATCATCCGCGGTCCGATCAAAAAGGGCTTAAAATGGAAAAGAACCGGCCGAACCAACCTTGGCGGCTGGCGCGATCAACGTCGCCCTTGCCGGTATAGGCGATCTGCGCATCGGCGACGCGGGTTGAAGCGACGCGATTGTCGGCATCAACATCGGCCATGCGAACAATGCCCTTGATCTGGATGAATTCATCACCGCGATTAAGCGTCATCCGTTTGGCACCCCGCACCAGCATCGTGCCATTTGGATAAACTGCCGCAACAGTGACGCTCAGCTCGCCGACCAGGCTGTTCGACTGATCGGCCAGACCCTGGCCCTGAAAGGCGCGCGTGCCATTTGCTTGTAGCGCATTGGGCGGCACAAACGAGAGCGGGCCGACAGCGGGTGGATTAATACCGGCACTAGCTCGGCTCTCCAATTGTGACCGTGCGAGTTTGGTAGCAAGAGTGCGCTCTACAAGTACGATGGTCAGCGGATCGCCGACGCGGCGCGCGCGCCAGCCTTCATAAAGCGGGGCGTAGCCGCTTACAGCCTGATAAATAGCGCCATCTGCATGCACTGGCATCGGTGCCGCAGGCGGCAACGAGGCAGAATAGTCTACTGGCGGCTTCTTCTTGCCAAAAATATCTGCATGCGCGGGCGAGGGCGCGAACAGGGCGATCGCCAACGCCCCGCTTGCCATGCCAGCGGCAAACTTCATAAGACGTTCGTCGTTAGATGTTCTGATTGACATATTTCAGCATTTCGTCGGTTGCAGTGATCATCTTGGAATTGACTTCATAGGCGCGCTGCGTCTCGATCATGTCGACCAATTCCTCAACGACGTTGACATTGGAGCCCTCCAGCATTCCCTGACGGATGTTTCCGCGTCCTTCGATGCCGGGGATGCCCAGAATGGCCGCACCGCTGGCGGCGGTTTCGATCAGGTAATTGTCGCCTTGCGCCTGCAGTCCTGCGGTATTGGGGAAATTAGCGACCTGAAGCTGTCCAATTTGGCTTGGCTCGATCTGCCCCGGGATTGTTGCAGCGACGGTGCCGTCCGTGCCGATTGAGATTGTGGTAGCGAATTCGGGGATCGTAATTCCAGGCTGAACCTGAAATCCTTCCCCCGTCACCAGCAAGCCCTGCGCCGAGCGGGAGAAATTTCCAGCGCGCGTATATCCTAGCACATTACCCGGCATCAGCACCTGGAAATAGCCGGCACCATCAAGCGCCATGTCGAGCGAATTGCCGGTCGTTGCGAGCGAACCTTGCGTATCAATGCGCGCCGTGCCCTGAATCCGCACACCCGTGCCTAGATTAAGCCCTGTCGCATACCGTGTTTCGGCAGTGCTGGGGGCACCAGGTGCCGTGACCGTCTGATAGGCAAGCGTTTCAAACGCCGCGCGATCCCTTTTATAGCCCGTGGTATTGACGTTGGCGAGGTTGTTCGAGATGACCCGCATGCGCATATCCTGCGCGTCGAGCCCGGTCCGTGCGATGTGAAGTGCGGCACTACCCATATCCTAATTCCTTCAGCTCGGCAGCCGCATCAGCGATGCGGCGCCTTCGTCCATACTTTTGGCTTCTTTGATCAAATTGGCCTGAACCTCGTAGGATCGCTGGTTCTCGATCATATCGACCAGCGCCTCGGTGAGGTTGACATTTGATCCCTCAAGCGAACCGATTGCCAGCTTGGCGGATGGATCGGCGGGCAAAACGCCGCCGCCCCGCACATGCAGCAGATTATCGAGTCCCTTGACGGTGTCCGATCCTTTTGGGCTGGCGAGCTTGATTGCACCGATCTGCTGTGGCGGTTCACCGGGGGCAGCGCCCAACGGGATAATCGCGACGCTGCCTTCCGGGCTGATGATAATTTTCTGCGCGGGCGGCACCGTTATCGGTCCGTTTGCTCCAACCACCGGGTAGCCATCGCCCGTTTCCAAAACGCCCGTCGTCGAAATCTGCAAGTCACCACGGCGCGTATAAGCCTCAGTGCCATCGCGCGCCTGCACCGATATCCAGGCATCGCCTGGCAGTGCTACATCGAGCGCCCGACCTGTCGAGGCGATTGTGCCAGGGCGACGATCGGCATCGGTCACTTCTTCTGACGCCTGTTGGCGTGTTAAAAGGCCGGGTCCGCTGATGCTGAGCTGCTCAAACACCATCCGATCGGCGCGAAAGCCGGTCGTTGATGCATTGGCCATATTATTGGCGATGGCCGCTTGCGCCGCCATGTGGCCCTTGAGGCCTGCGGCCGCTGTGTAAACAAGCTTGTCCATTCAGTCAGTCCCGTCGTTGCCGTCAATTACCGGATGTTGAAGATCGTCTGCGAAAGCTGGTTTGCAGTGTCGAGCGCCTTGGCGTTCGCCTGGAAATTACGTTGCGCCGTAATCAGGCCCACCAGTTCTTCCGTTGTATCGACATTGGAGCGTTCGATCGTGCCAGACAGCAGACCGCCAAAGCCGTTGACACTTGCTTCCCCGAACAACGGTTCGCCCGACAGCCCGGTCGACGACCAATAGCTGTTGCCCAACTGACGCAAGCCCGAAGGATTTGCGAAGTTGGCGAGCGCCACCTTTGCCAAAATTTGCGACTCGCCATTTGAAAAACTCGCTCGGATGAATCCTTCGTTATCAACCGTCACGCCCTGCAGTTCGCCAAGGGCAACACCGTCCTGTGTTTTGGAGATGACGTTGAAGGCACCAGCGAGCTGCTTGGTCGCGGGCGAAAAACTGAGCGAGAGGTTTTGGCTCGTTGGGCTGCCTGTGGGTGTAAAAGAATCGAACGTGATTGGCGCCGCCGGACTTGTCAGATTGCCGCCATTGTCGAATATTAGCGTGGCAGGGTTGGCGCTTCCACCCACGGTCATTTGCTGATCGCCGACAAAGCTGAAGGCTGACCAGTTGCTCGTCGGCGAAGCGACAGTCGCCACGGTATCGCGCCTGTAATATGTCGTCAGAGTGCGCGCCTTACCCTCGGAATCATAAATCGTCGTCGCAACCGATTGGTTGTAAGAT
The DNA here is from genome assembly GCA_038316685.1 of Sphingomonadales bacterium. Lineage (GTDB taxonomy): Bacteria > Pseudomonadota > Alphaproteobacteria > Sphingomonadales > Sphingomonadaceae > Sphingomonas. The sequence goes on along the minus strand of JBBQAU010000098.1, from coordinate 1,248 downwards.
GCAGGGTTAAACCGATCAAAAGTTGCAACTGTCGGCAAGGTGGTAGCGGCCGGCAGATTGACCGCAACCGCAACCGCAGATGTTGCAACCGGAGTGCCGCTCGTCGCGGGCAAACGTACGCTGATCACAGAATTGAGGGCGGACGAGATGACAGCGCCGCTACCATCGACCGGATATCCCTGCAAAAGGCCGCCTTGTGAATCGACAATGTAACGACTCGCACTGACGAGAAAGGAACCGTTACGGGTGTAGTTTACCGCCGAATTATCAAGCTTCTGCTTGGTCGCGAAGAAGCCGTCACCCGAAATTGCAAGATCAAGCGTTGACTGGGTCTGGACCAGGCTGCCTTGACTGAATTGTTGCCGATTGGCCTTCACGACCGTGCCCGATCCAATCGCCTGAGTTGGGTTCAGCGCGACATTCGATGCGATGACATCGGCAAATTCCGAACGGCTCTTCTTGAAACCGTTGGTGACGACGTTGGCGAGATTATGCGAGATCGTCGATAGATCCGTCTGTGCTGCCTGAAGGCCGCTAAAGGAAGTTGCAAAGGACATGGTGTTGGCTCCAATAAAAAATCAGGATTGAGCGTGCAAAAGTCAGCCGATCTTGCGAACCGCTGTGGTTGGTATTTGGCCAAGGCCTGGGACGGTGAGGATCGCGGGACCCTTAGCTGGCACCGATACGGCAGCCACGGGCGCCCAGACCAACGGCGTTGCGCCAACCGTCTTGTCATCCTTGTTGGCGCTAATGGCTATTTTGAACGGTCCAGTACCGGCGGGTTGACCATTCTCGGTGTTGCCATCCCATTCGAACTCGACGGCACCTCTGTTTTGTGCCCCAAGCGACAGGGTTTTGAGTGTTTCCCCATCGTCATTCAAAATGGTGACCCGCACGGCGGAGGCATCGTCTTCAAGCTCAATCGCGCCGGAAAGGCCGCCGTCGACGCGCGGGAAAGCGGTATCGCCGGCGATGAGCACGTTGCGACCGACATACCCCAGCGCATCGCTGGTCGTCGTCGCCGACAGTTTTTCCTGGATCGCCTTCAGCGTTGAATTCATTTCGCTGATGCCGGCCACGCTTGAAAACTGTGCAAGCTGGGTCAGTTGCTGGGTTGCATCGACAGGACTGGTCGGGTCCTGATTCCTGAGCTGGGCGGTCAGCAGTTTGATAAAATCATTCTGCGACAGCGTATCGGCCTGCGCCGCAGTCCTGACCGTTGGTCCTGCATTCGAACGGCTGATGCCG
>JBBQAU010000097.1:0-8311 GCA_038316685.1 Sphingomonadales bacterium | reverse complement strand
CGAGGTTCAGGACAATGCCCGACCCTTCCGCCGCGACATCTTCAGCAAGCAAATCGGCGATGCGATTGCCCCAATAGCTATAGAGGCTCTTTCGGCGCGGGGCCCAGCGGGTGCCCATCTCCAGCCGGTATGGCCGCATCGAATCGAGCGGCCGCAATAAACCGTAAAGGCCTGACAGCATCCGCACGTGATCCTGTGCAAAACTGATCGCAATGTCATCGAGCGTTTTGGCCTCAAGCCCGGTATAAACGTCGCCAGCAAAGGCGAACAGCGCCGGACGTTCTGGTAGGGTGTCAAATCCTTTGAATCGGTCGGCATTCAGCGTCGCGAGCTTGTCCGAAATATCCATCAGTGCGGCGAGGCGTTTCTTGCCGAGTTTTGCGGCGGCGGCGGCCAGCCGGGCTGCATCCTCGGCAAAGCGCGGCTCGGCTTCAGGCAGGGCGGGAAGGGGGGAGGCGTAATCCAGCGTCTTGGCTGGCGACAGGACTGCGATCATCTGATCCGGTTAGACGGTGCGAGGGCGCGGGTCAAAGCAGATTGACGTCGGGCTTCACATCGTGCGCGCGTTCAAAGCCCGTTCAACCTGCCTGTCGTATTATGCTATTGTCACTTGGCTTGAACGGTCAAGCTGTGCCCGGTATGGCGACGTCATCAAAGGCCGTTCGAGTCCGCATGAGGAGAGTTTGCACCATGACGACATTTTCAAAGGCTGCGCGTGCAGCAATTCTGCTGATCGGTGCGACCAGCATCGTCTTGCCAGTTGCAGCTTCGGCGCAGAGTAAGAAGGAAGCGGCCGCCGCCGCTGCAACTGCCCCTAAGTTGAGCCCCGAATTCCGCAAGGCGGCGCTTCCTGTCCAGACGGCACTTGCGGCAAAAGATTATGCAACGACGGATGCCCTGCTTGCTGCTGCTGTCGCCGCCGCAAAAACGGATGACGACAGGTATTTTGCTGATGTGTTCCGACTGCAGCTCGCCAGTGGCAAGCTGACCGTGCAGGCAGCAGGCGACCCGAGGGCTTTCGCTGCCGGTCAAACGGCGCTGATCGCACCGCTCGATGCGCTGATTGCCAATCCCATAACCGCTAAGGATGAGGTCGGACGTTTCAGCAATATTCGCGGCAAGATCGAATATGATCAGAAGCGTTACGCACAGGCCAGCGCTTTTTTTGAACGCGCCCGCGCCTCAGGCTTTGTAGAATCAGAACTGGGCTTAAATATTGTTCGCTCAAAGCTTGAGGGCGGCGACATCACCGGTGGCGTCGCCGCACTGCGAGCTGAGATCGCCACAGAAGCTGCGGCAGGCCGCAAGGCACCTGAGACCTGGTATGGCTATGCTGTCTCCAAGCTCAATGCGGCCAAGATGCGCCCTGAGATGATCGAGTGGATGCAAATGGAGATCAAAGCCTATCCGACGGCCAAGAACTGGCGCAATGCGATCATAATTTATGGTTTTGAAGGCGCCACAGCGGCTGCGCTCGACAAGCGACAGAAGGTCGATTTGTTTCGTTTGCTGCGTGTAAACAAGGCGCTGGCTGATCAAAATGATTATGCCGAATATGCGCAGGATTTGTCAGATATTGGCTTGCCTGAGGAAGCCAAGGCTGTGATTGAGGAAGGCCGCGCGCTTGGGAAGATCCCGGCGACGAGCGCCAACAACAACATGCTTTTTGCCGAAGCAAATAAGGCAATTCAGGCCGAGGGGCCGTTGGCTGGGCTGGAAAAGAAGGCGGCAGCGGCGGCCAGTGGCGCGCTCGCCTCGGCAACGGGTGACGCCTATTTTGGTGTCGGCAATTACGCCAAGGCAATCGAGCTTTACAGGATGTCGCTCAGCAAGGGATCGAGCAAGCCCGATGAGGTAAATACCCATCTTGGTATGGCAGCAGCGCTGATGGGTGACAAGGAAGCTGCCCGGAATGCGTTTGGGCTCGTCAAAACATCGCCGCGCACCGAAATAGTAAAATTCTGGATGCTTTGGGTTGATCAGGTGCCTGTCGCCTGATTCCTCCGATGCAAGAATTGGGGGCGACTGTGCGGTCGCCCTTTAACTGTTCGGCGAAATCGGGATGCCGGGTAATGATTTTGCGGTCCTGATCGTCAGCGATGTCTTTACGCTGGCGACATTCGGCGCGGGCGTGAGGTGTGTCGTCAATATTTCCTGAAACGATTTAAGGTCAGCCGCTACAATTTTCAGGATGAAATCAATTTCGCCATTGAGCATGTGGCATTCGCGGACCTCGGGGATCGTCGCGATGTGCTCCTCAAACACCATCAGATCAGCTTCGGCCTGACTGCGGAGCGAGACAAGTGCAAAAACCGTGATTGGATAGCCGAGTGTCGCTGCGTCAAGGCTGGCATGATAGCCCTTAATGGCACCCTGATCCTCAAGCGCGCGGACGCGGCGCAGGCAAGGGGGTGCTGTTAATCCGACCCGTTCGGCTAAATCAACATTGGTCATCCGTCCATCTTCCTGCAAAAATTCAAGAATCTGGAGATCAATGCGATCAAAAGCCATTAACACCGCTCCGCCCGGGGTTTGAATTTTTTGGAATGCGCTACTCTGGATGGCTATAATATAATTGCTACAGAACGCAATTGTCCCACATTGCGACGTGTCAAAAAGAGCTGTTCCCTCGCCCCGATAGTGAGGTTAAGAAATCCTTACCACGCGTCTCCTGCGCGGTGTGCCGGGACTATGATTTGCGATTTAATGACAGCCTGGAAACGGTCCTAGCAGCGGACATGTCGACTGAATTCGGCGCTAGATCGGCTTGGCTACAGCTTGTCGATTTGATCGGGCGAGGCCGGGCAGCGGCAACGCCCGATGCGATGGTGCAGCTTCGCGCAATGCGGCCGGGAATCGCCACGGCAGTTCGCGGACAGAGCGCCCGAGCGCTCGCCTTTGCCCAGCCCCCAGCGCCACTGGTCCGGCTGTTCGCCGAAGATATTCTGCCGATTGCGGCACCTGTGCTGCGGACCGCGCAGCTTACCAGCGATGAATGGGTTGCCCTGCTGCCGGAATTGACGCCGGCCACCCGCGCCGTATTGAGGCATCGGCGTGATTTGCCGCCGTCTGTGCGGGTAGCGCTTGAAAGCTTTGGGCCGAGCGACTTCATTCTGCCTGAGACGCCGGTCGGTATCCTGCTTGACGCTCCGGTCATGGCAACGGACGCAGCCTTACCTATCGACGCTGATGTTTTTTCCACGCCCCCGTTAATCGTGCTCCCGGAAACCTCTTTTGTATCACTGGCGACAGTCGCCGCGGGCCTGCCCGTCGTTGTAGAAGCCATGCGCCGCCGCGCTGCGACTTTTGGCGTTGCGCCAGTAACGCCAAAAATACCGTCACTCGCGGCTTCGCCGGAAAATGCGCCGAATCCAGGTGTGGGCGGCACGTTTGAAATCGCCGATCTGGTAGCGCGAATCGATGCCTTCCAGCGTGAGCGTGAAGAGGTTGGCGCTGCGGCCTCCGCCACAACGCCATTACGCGCTGCTAATTTGAGCGCAGTTGCGCAGACTGCGCAATCTTTTCAGTTCGAAACGGACGCCGGCGGCGTGGTTCGCTGGGTAGCAGGGATCGCCCGGGAGGCCCTGATCGGCATTTCAATCGGCAAAGATATCGCTGGCCCCTTCGCGCGGGTAGATGGTGCGGTAGCGGGCGCCTTTCGTCGACGCGCACCTTTCAACGATGCCCGGCTGGAGATTGGCGGCGGGTCAGGTGCGACTGGGTCGTGGCAGATTTCAGCTATGCCGGCCTTTGATCCGGCAAATGGCCGCTTCACAGGATATCGCGGGATCGCGCGTCGACCCCGGGTTGACGAACGCGCGCGCCGTACGCCCCGTCGGGATAGTACAGCCGCAGATTCCCTGCGACAACTTGTCCATGAACTGCGCACACCGACTACTGCTATCGTGGGCTTTGCCGAGATGATCGAAGGTGAGTTGCTTGGACCGGTTTCACTCGCCTATCGCAGTCAAGCAAGCGCGATTCAATCGTCGGCAATGGCGTTGCTGGCGGCAATTGACGATCTCGACATGGCCGCCCGCCTTGAGAGCGATGCGCTCGATCTGCGTGCTGATTTGGTCAAGGCCGCGCCGCTGATTGATCGGATTGCCCTAGAACTTGCGCCGCTGGTGGCGTTGCGCGGGGTGACGTTACAAATCGATGTTGCGGACGATGTCGATATCAAGGGCGACGAGCGGGCGGTTGACCGGCTGTTCTCAAGGCTTCTCGCGGCGCTCGTTTCTGCGGGAAGCGCTGGCGAAACGATTGCGGTCCGCCTTACCGTCAACAAAGATACCGCCATCACGCGGTTAGATCGTCCCAGCGCGCTCGCGCCCTTTCCCGGTGAGGCGCTGCTTGCGCTGGATGCGGAGGCTGAGGCAGAACAGGGAGCACCATTGCTCGGCACAGGCTTTGCCATCCGGCTCGCGCGCAATCTTGCGATTGAACTCGGCGGAAGCCTGTTGATTGAGGATGCAGCCTTGACGTTGCGGCTGCCAGCTGCGTTGAATCACCAGATGGATCAGGCCGTCGTCAACTGAGTACGGGGGACACTACGCGGGCAAATTCGCCGCCAACCGGCTATCGGGTTCTGCCGCCGACGGCGCAATTGCGGATCGATTGGCCAGACGATTTGAGCACGCGCTTGATTGTATTTGCTGATACCGAGTGGGAGTTTGACTGGAGCGCTCCGCTCGCCCGCGAACACCGTGCAACCTCTGCCGTGACCGCCTCGCCGGAGACGCATGTCCGATTTGCCGACCATAACATACCGCTTGGCCACTTGATCGATTACCCGATTGCGACCGATCCGCAGGCCGTCGATATTTTGTGACAGCTGAGTGAGGATGGTCGGTCGATTGTGGGCGCGCAGTTTCACGCTTGGGTTAATCCGCCGTTCGATAAGGTGGTCACATCTTTCAACAGCTGGCTTGGCGATCTGCCCCGGGGATTGGCGACCCGCAAAATCACCGAATTGACGCGCATGATCAACAGGCAATTCAATATTGCGCCAAGAGTTTTTTGAGCGGGTCGGTATGGCATCGGCCCCGATATGCTTTTGATCCTTGGCAGAGCCTGGCTATCGTTTGAATAGCTCGATGCGTTCGTGCTCTCATCACAGCGCACAGGGCGGCCCGAATTTACTGCCATCGACGGCGAGGGCTTCTGGATGGGGCCTGAGGACCGCATTCATGAATGGCGGCTCTTAACACTATCTATTGGTCGGCTGCGGCGCGGCGGGCAGTCACTTTAGCTTCGTTTAAAGCAAATCGCTCGCGGTGTTGGCTTGTTTGCGCGCACCGGGTTGCTTTGACGACTCGCGTTGACCCCGAAACAAATGGCGCGTGAGGATGCGTTGCAGGCTGTAAGCGTGGCGGTGGGGGAGGGATTGCGTTTGCTCAATTTCTCCTCCCATTCTCCGTCGCCTATGCCGGGTCATATACGCTATGTTGGCTGTGCGGTCGACCTGTGCGACCTTTATCATTGGTGCGATGCGGTGTTGGCCCTTTTAACGGCGCGGGGCGGGCGTCCGGGGGACGTCACAACACTGATCGATGCTGCATTTTAAGCCGGTGCTTGCCCTACGATGGTTGCCTCCGCTAGGCATCGCGTTGGTGGGGCCTGTAGCTCAATGGTAGAGCCAGCTGCTCATAACGGCCAGGTTGCGGGTTCGAGTCCTGCCGGGCCCACCAAATTACTGGCGTCTCAAACGTTGACGCGGGGCGACCATTGCCCCAAGGGCGGTGCGCGTCGGGGAGTGGCGCAGTCTGGTAGCGCATTCGGTTTGGGACCGAAGGGCCGTAGGTTCGAATCCTATCTCCCCGACCACTTTCCGTGTCTGTCGAGCGAAAACGACTAGAAACCACGTCTTTTTTGAGGAGGCGGGTGATTGGTTGCGGATCAATTCGCACAATTTTGCCAAAGACTGTGCCAAGCCGCTGGGCTCGTGCCTGTGCCCGCCATGTCTGCCGGAGCACGCATGGCCACCAACATCTATCCCCGCGGCGCTATTCAATGGTGGCGTCGCTCTATCCACTTTGTTGCCGTCGTCAACGATCCTATAACCACCCGGATGTCGCTGAAAACGAGATGCCCGGCGCTAGGCCAGAGCTCGCGCCGGGCATCTCGAAATGAAGATGATGGTGGTGAAAACGACGATTGCTGAAGAGTTGAGGACTCGGATCGCGCAGGACGACATGCGTGCGGTCTATCGATCGGCGTTCGAGGCGACGCTGGACCGCTACATCGTCCAGCAGGCAGCGACGCCATTTCGCGCAGAGGCGCACGCGGTGGCCAATCTTGCTTACGCGCGCTACTTCACATTGCTCGCGTCCGCGCCGGAATTACCCGAGGCCAACCAAGCGCTTTGTGAACAACTGACCGCGAGCGGCCTCACGCAGAAGGAAGCCGATGTCCTGTTCGTGACGGTGGAACGGCATAGCAGCACACCGCCAATCAGTCATGCCTATTTGGCAGGCTACTTACGGTCCGCCGGGGGCAAACCGACAGAGGACACCGGTAATAAAAGGGCCATACGCTGTTCAGCACCGACAGATTCCGCAGCGGCATGAAATCCAGCCCGCACATCGGGATCGGAACCCAGCTGGGCACGCCCCTCAACGTGTTACGCGGCGCTGGTTGCGGCGCAACGCGCGCATTTGTCGCGGTGATCGCGGCTTTGTGCCGTGATTTTGAGGTGATCCTGCTGAAAAGCGCTTTCGCTGGACGCAGTTATCCCGTGGCAGCACGTCGTTCGTGGAAGATAAGGCGATCGATATTGAAGGCGATGTTGGCGAGGCCGATCTCCGCCTCGCCGCGGGCGATGCCGATGGTGCGGACGAAGAGTCCCATCTGATCCTTCTGACGGGCAAACACATGTCCGTTCGTCAACCGCAGGAATGCTAACGCGCGAACGAACTGTGTTTTTATTGTTGCCGAGCCGTTTAAGTCGTTCGGTTTTACCCATTCCGGGTTCCCCGAGAATGACGACGCGGCGCTGTTGCCGAAGGATGTCAGATTCTTCGCCCTCATATTGCTGGTCGCCGTTAGTCCAGTTAACCGGCGTTGGATATCGTCGTCGGTCATCCCGCGCGCACCGCATCAAGCGCGGCCATCAAGGGCATGGCCTCGATACTTCCGCGCATCGGGAAGGATTCATTGCCCCGATGGACGAGGATCCGGCGTTCAACCTGGAGGTCATCGGCTGCAGTGTGAAAGCCCCGGTCGATCTTGGGGGCGCTCGACAGTTTGATCTCGAATGCCCAGCGGCGTTGCGCCGTCATTTCAAGAATGAGATCGGCTTCCGCGCCGGCTGCGGTGCGATAGAAATAGGGGCGCACTCGATCGCCAGCGGCGTCGATCAATGCCTCGATCACGAAGCCTTCCCAACTCTTTCCGACAACTGAATTTCCGCGCAGGGCATCGGTCGTTTTGATCGCCAGCAGGGCATGAAGAATACCGCTGTCGCGCACAAAAGGCCTGGGGGCCTTTACGAGCCGTTTGTTGCTGTTGACAAACCACGGCTTGAGACTGCGCACCAGCAGCAGCTTTTCCAGAATTTCGAGATACCGAGCGACGGTATGTCCGCTAACGCCGAGCGAACGGGCATAGCGCTGCGCATTGAACAACTCGCCCTGGTCATTGGCCAGCATACGCCAGAACAGCTCAAGTCGCTCGGCATCGACCTGAAGCCTGAATTGCGGAACATCACGTTCGATATAGGTGCGAATGAAGTCCAGGCGCCATTGCAAGCTCGCTGCATCGCTGTCGCGGAGAAAGCTTTGCGGAAACCCGCCTCTCAACCAAAGACTGTCAATGCCTTGAGGGGCGGCGGCGTTAATCTCGTTGGGTTGGAGCGGTGTCAGCTCGACAAAGCTGATTCGCCCCGCAAGGCTTTCGGAGGACTGGCGCAGCAGGTCCATCGACGCGGAACCCAGAAGCAGAAACTTACCCATTGTTCCATTCTGGCGGCGGCGTGCGTCAATTTCACCCCGCAAGACCTGGAATATTTCTGGGGCGCGTTGAATCTCGTCGAGAACGATGAGCTTTTCGCGGTTCGCAGCAAAATAGGCTTCGGGATCGTCAAGCTTGCGTCGATCAACCGCACTCTCCAAATCTAGATAGCTGGCACGTTCACCCATATCGTCGGCAATCTGCCGTGCCATTGTCGTTTTGCCTGTTTGACGCGGGCCTAGCACCGCTACGCTGTCAAAATTTGACAGGCGATCCCGGACGACACCCAAGGCATTACGTTTTATCATTCTTGCAATATTGCGGATAAACTTCCTATATGCAAGGTTAGGCGGCCGGAATT
>JBBQAU010000096.1:0-8321 GCA_038316685.1 Sphingomonadales bacterium | reverse complement strand
GTTTGCTGTGACGCCTTTTGCGGGATTCCAATATGGTCGCCTGTCGAGCGACGCTTATAACGAACAAGGCGGTTTGAACCTGGTAGTTGCACCGGGTGCTGTCAATTTCGTGCAGGGGCGTCTCGGCGTAAGATTCGATGCAGACGCAGGTAACAAGTTCAAGCTGCGCGGCAGTGCCGCCTATGTCTACGATTTCGACGGCGATTCGCGACTGTTCGACCTTCAATTTGCCGGGGGCGCCCCGTTCCGGCTGTCAACCAGCGGTCCGGCGCAGTCACGCTTTGAAGCTGGAGTCGGCGCACGCTACGGCTCGGACCGCGGCCTTTCGGTGGCGATAGATTATAAGGGCTCAGTTGCTGGCGGCTATAACGGCCATACCGGCCTAGCGTCGCTTCGCTTCGGCTTCTGATCGACCTCGTCAAACCGGTGCCCGGCTCACTTCTGCTTCTTCCTTGAGGCGCGGGTGGGCCGGATCGGATTGTGGCCGGGCGGTTGCGCAGCGGACCGGCCGACGGGAAGGGGCTGGTTGGTTAGCCGATATCTTGCACACATGGGAAACCCGTGCATCAGTTGGCCGCCAACGCGAAACTGGGTCATGCGATCATCGCCAAATGCGTCCAGAAACTTTTCAAGCTAGCTGTGTAACCATCGTGGGGCGGCGGTCGAACAGGTAAACGGTGACCATATTGAACGAGGAGTCCTGTGATGGGCGGGAACATTCAAACAGTGGCGGTAACGCTCTTGCTTGGCGTAGCCGCGCTTGGTGGCTCTAGTCCATTATTTGCAAAGCCAACATACACCGGCCTTTTTGGCAATACAGCTGCAGGTGGCTATAATGTCGTTAGCTATTTCGTGGGTAATGGCACGCCGCAGCGAGGCGATACATCATTTTCTGTAACGCATAATGGCGCAGTCTACCTTTTTGCGACCAAGGGTAAAGCAGACACCTTTAAAGCCAGCCCTGCAAAATATGCTCCACAATCTGGCGATTATCGCGCCTGGGCGCTGGCGGGTGGCTCCAAAGCGGCAGGTGATCCGAATTACTACCGCCTGGTCGGCGGCAATCTATATCTGAACTATAATAAGGATTTTAAGGACAAGTGGAACTAGGATATTTCGATCTTTATTGGAAAAACTAACGGTCAACGGAAAAAAATATCCTGATAAGCCTTAGGCTTATTGCAGCTTAGTCATGCCTAAGCCTGGGCCAAGGGTAATAGCCCATCGTGCAACTTTTTTTTGGAGTCGGTATAATGTCAAAGTCAATCAATCTTGCTACGATGCTCGCAGTTGCCGGCGGCCTTGCTATGGCAGTGGCACCAGCTGCAGCCTCGGCCTCCTGTAACCCTACCCCAAGTCGCGCTGCTTCTATTCCGTACAATAATTGTTATGCAAAGCCCAAGAAGGCCAAGAAAGTTAAAGTTGCCAAAGCGGGCTGCTGCGCTGCCAAGCCTGGCTGCTGTGCTAGCTCGGCGGGCGGATGTGCGCCAAAATCGGGGTGCTGCGCAGCAAAATGTGGCCCGAAGGGCTAATCTTGCTTGTGAACAACCAGAATTTGGAAGGGGGCGGTAGGATACCGCCCCCATTTTTTTAATCCATGTCTCCTGAACAGGCTGCCAGTGCATTGATTGAGGCCACGGTTGTGATGCACAACTCGGGCGTTCCGTTCATGCGCCGGGTTCTTGCCGCAGCCGATCCCGAACCCGAGCTTTGGCAACATTATCCCGAACATGATGCCGTAAGCCCGCGCGGCGGATCACGTTACTTCTATCATTGCCATCCCGTCGAAGACCGTGGCGTAGACGAGCACGGTCATTTTCACCTATTTCTGGCTAAGAGCGCCATGCCCAAGCCGCGCGGCGTAGCCATCGCGCCGATCGGTCGCAAAGCGCGTGCGCAAAACCCCAAGGTCGTTCATATTGCCGCTTTGTCGATCAATCAGGCTGGCCTGCCTGTATCGCTTTTTACCGTGAACCGGTGGGTAACGAATGAATGGCTATACCCGCACGACCAGATCATGGCGGCGCTGACAAGATTCGATCTTACAGGCGCGGATGGCGACGAGTTTGTGAACAAATGGCTCACGGCCTTTGTGCATTTGGCAAAGCCAACCATAAGCGACTTACTGATTCAGCGCGATCTCGCTCTTTCTGATGTTGACTGGGACGGGGAAGAGCGCACTCTCGAAATTACATCATCAATCCCTGTAGATTTACAAGACCTCGTCGAGGCCTATGTTTCCTAATCGTCAGAGGGACTACAATCGATCATCTTTTAGAACTCGGTATCATGTGCCATGGCGTTGTTGGTCAAGCCGGAGACCCTGACCGATCACCAGCGAAGCAGCCTTGGCAAGAGCAACCGTCCGCTGCAAGACGCAAGAACGATGGCACCGGTATACCAGATGCCAGCATAGCTGATCGTCGAGCTGTCGCAATGAAGGCTGTAGCTGAAGGTCGCGAACGCGCCTGATGACAGGCCGATAAGCCAGGCTTGCAGCACCGGACGGGTCGGCGCGCCGCGCCGCGCCCAGAATGTCAGTGCTGCGCCCATGACGATGGCAAGTGCCAGGCTAACAATCAAGCAAACGGGTCCGCTAGGGGCCGTTAGAACCCAGGCCGGAAATTGCCCCGTGACTGCGGCGAGCAGGGTGATTGCCGGAAATAGTGCGGCCACTCCCAGTGCCCAAATCCAGCCGTCTGAGTGGCGCCCGACGCTCGGCCGCGAAAAGGCGATTACGGCGATGAGCGACGACAAGCCGAGCGATAGCAGGACGCCGCCGCGAAGCAGCACGATTTCGGCTGGATGACCATCGACCACATCATCACGGAGACCCAATGTTGCAGCGACAATGGCGATCGCGCCAAGGAACAGCGCGCCCATCAGGATCAATGGGTCCCGCTTGTTCAGTCGACGCACTGCTTTGTGATCGGCAACAAGCGATTGGATAAAGCTATTGGACACGAATTAATCTTCCTCGACGAGTGAAGAGAGGCGGCGCATGCCGCGATGAATGTTCATTTTGACGAGTGACACCGATTGCCCTGATTGCTCAGAAGCGGCGGTAATCGTCAGACCGTCGATCTTTACCAGCGTTATCGCGACGCGTTGACCGTCGGTGAGATGATCCAACAACCGATCAAGACTGAACCTCGCGAAAAACGATGATTCCGGATCAATCGCCTCAACTTCGTGTGCATGGATATCCGACTTCTGCCGATATATTTGCCGCAACCGATCAACCCAGCGATAGCGGGCGATGGCAGCCAGCCAAGGAATGAACGGCCGGTCCGGATCATAACTCGCACGCTTGTTGTGAACGGCAAGCAGCGTTTCCTGAACGAGTTCTTCGGCATGATCAGCGCCGATCTTCCTCGCATAAAACCCGCGCAGCCACCCCTGACATGCGACAAGGACAGCTTCGTGCGCGCGACCATCGCCCGCTTGCGAAAGCGCCATCAAACGGGCGAGTGACTGATCGTCATATTTCATGGTTGCGTTTGCGCTGTGCTGTTTATCGGGCTGCGGCTTTAAGATATTGGCCAATCTGTTGTTTGTCAGTTTGCGATACCCGGTGACCGGCTCGGTCATTCATCAGAAATTCAAGCAAAATCATATCCTTATTACCCTAAGGCGCTCGCCGTGCCGACTTTTGGCAATTCTGTTATCGATACAGCAATCCTGCCTTTCAGCGGCTGGCCCAAGAGTGAATCCGTTTTCGACCCATCACAGTCGTTTTCAAGCGAAATCATGGTCCCTCCATCTTTGATCCATGAGAAGTAAAACAGATACGTGCGGCGTGGCGTTACGGTCACACCAATCGGCGTTATTTTCGACGCGGCGCAAAAAAGCCGAAGATGCCAGGGCATAACCGCTGGGCACTGTCAGCGGCACCCCCGCCGGTGCCGGGTGCTGTCAGAGCAGCGTGGCATGGTCCATCCTACGGTGTCACCGGCAGCACTCGCTCGCAGCCCTCGGGCAAAACCACCCAACACCCTTTGCCGAGCCAGCTCTTGCCCGGGAGAATCCGCCTTGTCGTGCTGATGTATCCCACTCCGTCACTGGCCCGAAAAAACAAGTGGACCGTGTAACCTTTTCCGGCGCCGACCCGAACATACGTGCAGGGCAACGGGAGTATATGCGTGGAGAGACCGGCTTCGGAGCGCGCCACGGTTCAGCGCCGGTGCTTTCTCGTGCCCCGGCGATTGGCGGTTGTTGATCGCGTTTTGACGACGGCGCTCGCAGATCGGCCGGCCGAGGCGCTGGCCGTACTGCTCCCGATGCTTGGCTGTGGTGAAGAGGCTGCTGCGATGGCCTTTGACGGCCTAGCCACAGAACTCGCAGACACACCGGTCCTCCAAGCGGCGCTTCAGGCAATTGCTGCCGAGGAACGCATACATGATCTCATCATCCAGCAATTGGAGGCCACGCTGCCACCGCCGGTCGGCAGCAAGGCAATGCTCGCTGCCGCCCGACGTTTTCATGTCCGGCTTTCGAGCGGCGGCATGGCATTGCATCTTGCCCGGATCGCTGCACTCGATTCGGCGGTTTGCAGCGTGCTGAGTGGTTTGCTGCGCAACGGCAGGCCCTTGGGCCGCGATCCGGTTACCCGCGCAGCGCTGCACCGCATTTACCGCGACGAGGCGCGTCATGTACGAGTGTCCCGCAATCTGGCCATGTCGTTCGGCGTAACACGCCAGGTCATGGATGCAGCGGTGGAGGCGCGTGAGTCATTAGCGAATGTTCTGGCGCTCGCGGACGCTGCGTTCGAGACACTCACAGTCGACCCAGCCGTGCTCAACCGCACCGTGCGCCAGCTACCAAAGGGGCTCTTCGCATGACCGACGATGCGCCCTGCTGGCTGTCGCACGGTCAGGTTGCGGTGCTTGGCACTGGCGCTACCCTGCCCGGACCGGCACTGTCGACACATGAGTTGCTCGACCGCCTGACAGCGCGCTTCGCCTTTGCACGCCAGCGTGAGGCGCATGTTGTGGCCAAGCGACTGGGCATCACGCACCGCCATATCTGCCGCGATTTCGACACCGCCCACGAGTCAGCACGGCCCGGCCACAGTAACCCTGAACTGGCCGCCAATGCGGTTCGCCGGGCACTAACCGAAGCGGGCGTGACGATCAACGATGTCGGCTATTTGATCGGTCACACGACGACCCCGCATCAACCGCTTCCCGGAAACATCGCCTTTGTCGCCGATCGGCTGGGCTATCGCGGCCCGCATGTAGAATTACGGCAGGCTTGTACCGGCTTTGCCAATGCCTTGATGATCGCCTTTGGTTTGCTCGCCGCGCCAGGGGCCAAGCCGGTGGTAATTGTGGGTTCCGAAACCGGATCGCTGTTCTTCGATCCAGCGCGAGCGGCGTCGCAATCCGACCAAATCGTCAATTTGGTGCAAATGGGCGATGCCGCCGCTGCCATCGTGTTGGCTGCAGCGAATATTGCCGGCGCGCGGATCGAAAGCGCATGGTTTGGATCGGTCGGACTTGGCGCCGCCCCCGGCATCCAAATCGACCCCGCTTTTCCGAACGAATTCGCGCACGACTACGCCGCGATCCAGGCCAAGGGCGCGCGGCTGTTTGAGGCGGGGCAAAGCGCCGTGCGCCAGCATGGTATCTCGCTCAACAGCGTCGACACGATTATCCCCCATCAGGTCAATGGTAATATTGGCGCGCTTGTTGCCGCGCATTTTGATCTTCCTGCAAGCCGGTTTTTTGGAAACGCTGCGCGCGTTGGAAATACGGGGTCTGCAGCGATCTGGCTGGCGCTTGCCGAACTTCGTGCACGCGGATTGGCACAAGACGCTCGGACATTGGTCCTGGGGGCCGAGGCCTCCAAGCATATGCATGGCGGTTTTGTTTACACGCATGGCTGATGCATTGATTGATGTGACCATGCTGACCAAGCGTTATGGCGGACGCAGCGTCGTTCGGGACGTGACGGTTCGGCTGGAGCCTGGGCAAATTATTGGGTTGGTCGGTGCAAATGGTGGTGGCAAGACAACCACGCTTCGGATGCTGGCTGGACTATTATTGCCCGATACAGGCAGCGGGCGCGTGCTGGGTGAGAGCATCACCGCCCGCACTCGACATCGGCGCGGCGACATCGGGTATATGCCGCAACGCCTGTCCCTTTATCCCGAACTGAGCGTCGCCGAGAACCTCCGCTTTCGTTTGCGGGCGCATGGTTTCGATGGGACCAAGGCACGGTTGGCAGAGGCTGTCGAGCGTTGGGGTCTGGAAAGCGTCTTAAGGACCCGGTTCGATCGGCTGTCGGGCGGCTGGGGACGGCGGGCGCAATTTGCCGCCGCGATGCTGTCGTCCCCGCGCCTGCTGTTGCTAGACGAGCCGACGGCGGGGCTTGATGTGGTAACGCGACATGAAATCTGGCGCTGGCTGGAAATCCTTGCAGCACAGGGCTGCGGCATCGTCATCAGCACGCACGATTTCACAGAGGCGGAACGCTGTCCGCTGATTCTGCATTTCGCCGGGGGCGCGGCTGAGCGTCCGGTCGCGCCAGCGGCCCTCATCGCCGATAGCGGTACCGACACCCTCGAGGCCGCCGTCGCGGCGCTGATGCGATGATTGGCCTTTCCCGAATCTCCGCAGTAGCGCATGTCGAGCTTTTGCGCCTGCTTCGCGCGCCTACAAGCTTTACGCTGCTCCTGCTGGTCCCGGCGATGCAGGTGCTGCTATTCGGGTATGCGATCCGCCCGGATGCCGCAAACGTGCGGATTGCCGTATCGGGGCCGGTCGGCTCAAACGTGAACGATGTCGCCAACCGGCTGGAAAAGACGCCGGGCCTAACGGTCGTCATGCGCAGCGCAGAACCCGGTGCGGCGGCCCGTGCGGTCCGCGCGCGCGCCGCCTTGATCGGTGTCGAAGTCCCCGCCGTCAAAAGCTTTGCGAACCCCCTGCTCGTGCAACGACCCGTGCGCGTTACCGTCGATGCGACTAACGCAGGGTTATCCGACGTTGCCGTCGCTCGTGTCGAAACCGGCTATTGGCAAGTGCTTGCCGAGCGGCAGCAGGTCGCCGACACAGGTCCTGGCATCATGATCGAGCGTCTTTACAACCCCGCTGCGCGGGCCGACTGGAGCTTCCTGCCCGCGCTGATCGGTGTAACGGTGATGATCGCGATGATCATGCTTGGTAGTCTGGGGTTGGCGAGGGAGCGTGAAACCGGCACCTGGGAAGCGTTGCTCGGTTTGCCCATTTCACGCGGGCAGCTCATGCTCGGCAAGCTTATCCCGCCGATCATCATCGGCACCGTACAGGGCGCGCTTGTGCTGGCGTCGGGTATTGCGTTGTTCGACCTGCCGATGCGCGGTGATGTTGCCGCGCTGATCCTCCTGCTTCCGCTGTTCGCTGCGACGCATGCCGCAATTGGCCAAGCGATTGCGATGCGGGCGGCGACGCAATTGGCGGCGCTGCAGGGTGCAGTCGCTTTTTATCTGCCGGCAATGCTTCTGTCGGGGTTTCTCTATCCGTTTGAGACCTTGCCCGACTGGGCGCAGGCCGTAGGATCGGCCTTCCCGCTGACGCACTTTATCCGCGCGGCGCACGGCGCGCTGCTCCGCGGCGATGGTGCGCTAGCGGTCCTTGCCCACGGCCTCCCGATACTGGCCCTTCTGATCGGGGTTATCGCGCTGATGATGGCGGCAAGGGATCGGCAGCTCGACTGATCGCGTTCGGGATCGCGAATCGACAGCGTGAATGACATCAATTGCCGCAGTAGTGCCCAGCTCCCCGCCGATGATGAGGAGCCGGTGCGCACCGTGTTATCGTGCAGGCGCGTACTTTCTTGCAAAACATCCGCGCAGATGACTGACGGTTCAGTCAACCGCTGGCCTTGGGTAATTGGGCGCTTGAGCCAAAACCGATCATATCCCGTTACGGCGGGCTGTCCGTGGTCGACAATGACTTCAGACGCGGATCGACGATCTTATTTCGGCGTGCGTTCGTGGTTGGTTTATACGGTTGTCTCCGAGCCGCCCGGCTTTGCCGCCAGTATCGACCCGTTTTCGCGTTGACGTTGGCAAAATGGAACGAACGGGCGTGGCCATCACGCTCGACTAGAGCGACAACGGCTTTCTTCTTGGCAGGCTTACGGGTCGAACGGTTCTTAGCCTTGCCGCCAACATAGGTTTCGTCAGCTTCGACAACGCCGCTCCCGCCGCCCAAGGGACCGCTAGGGCTATTCATGGCTTCGCGGATGCGGTGGCAAAGGAACCACGCGGATTTATAGGTGATACCGAGCATACGGCCCATCTGGGCGGCGCTCATACCTTTTTTGGAAGCGGCCATAAG
>JBBQAU010000095.1:0-8507 GCA_038316685.1 Sphingomonadales bacterium | reverse complement strand
CGCCAGCGCTGAATGGTGCGCGCAATAATTTGATCTTCTTGACCCATATTCTGCCATAGCGCCGAAATGACCGGATCATCCGAAGCTGGTCGCCGCGCCTCTTCCAGCGGATCAAAGACAATCCGTAACGGAATCGAAACCCCCTCGCCGCAGACAATGCCTTCACGATTGCGAAGCGCCGGGATCGAATCGAGAAAGCCGCGCGCGCCCTCCGGCATGGCACCGCGCACAAACGCCTGATCCCGCTCATTATTGAGCCTCATCGAGATGATGGTGCCACACTGCGACAACACACCCTCGGCCAGGTCCGAAGGGCGCTGCGTGATCAGGCCGAGCGACACACCATATTTGCGTCCCTCCTTCGCGATCCGGCTGAGGATGCGCCCGACGGACGAGGAGTTGGCATTTGCCTCATTGGGAATGTAACGATGCGCCTCTTCGCATACGAGCAGGATCGGGCGCTGCGGCTCGTTGCGCGACCAGATTGCAAAATCAAACACCATGCGGCTCAGCACCGCAACCACGACCGAAGTGATTTCCGACGGCACCCCCGAAACATCAATGATCGAGATTGGTTTACCATTGCCCGGCAGTCGGAATATCCGCTGAATAAAGTCGCCCA
This sequence comes from Sphingomonadales bacterium, assembly GCA_038316685.1. Taxonomy (GTDB): domain Bacteria; phylum Pseudomonadota; class Alphaproteobacteria; order Sphingomonadales; family Sphingomonadaceae; genus Sphingomonas. The sequence goes on along the minus strand of JBBQAU010000095.1, from coordinate 7,885 downwards.
TCGTGTCGGCGATCAGCATACCAGAAAACATGAAGCTATAACGCGGATCGGACTTGACCTCTTCGATCTTGGACTTGAGACGCAAATAGGGAGAGGTATCACCAGCGCGATCGAGCCTGCCCATTTCGAGGCTGATCAGGTTGGTCAATTCGCTGAGCGAATAAGGAACCGGCGCATCGACCGTCAGCTTGCTAATCTCTTGGCCCAGCCGACTCTTGCCGCGCGCTATCAGAAGGCATTTTGCCAAAATATCGACGTCAATTTGTCGTTCCGGCCCGTTGGCAGTGACAAAAACCTCGCAATGCTCCTCAAAATTCATCAACCAATAGGGCATCTGCAGGTTCGTTACGTCGTAGACCGCGCCATTGCTGCTAAACGCAGTCCCATATTCGCCGTGGGGATCGACGACGACGATGTGCCCTTGCGGTGCGAGTTCGCAGATTCGGTGCAGGATGAGCGCGGCCGCCGTTGACTTGCCCGTTCCAGTCGAACCGAGCAAAGCAAAATGCTTCCCGAGGAACGCATCTACATAAAGTGCGGCGCGAATATCCTTGGTGGGATATACAGTGCCGATCTCGATATGCGGGCGATCATCGGCTCCATAAACTTGCTTCAAGTCGAAAGTAGATACAGCAAATACCTCGGTTCCCGGGCTTGGATAGCGCGTCACGCCGCGGCGGAATCGGGATAGCTTGCCTGTCAGGACTTCCTCGCCGCCCTCCCCCAAAAAATCGATGGCTGCTACAACCCGATCGCCGCTGCCATCCGCCAGCTTGAGCGAACGGACACTGGCGATCAGCCACGCGCTGCCAACGCGCATCTTCACCTGGCTGCCAACCTGGCCGGCCGATGCAATCACTTGGTCTGCGCTGTTCGACAAAGTTTTAAGAGCATGAGAATCAAGCAATATTTGGCTGCCCGATCCCGAGATTTCCAAAACCACACCGATACTCGGACCGGCATTATCGCTTGCCAGCCGAGCGGGGATTGCCGGATTGAGGCGATCATCGATCTCAAAGGATCCGGTCTCACCGGTATCACTCATACTCGTTTTACCCCTAAGGTCGTGGTCGCTGCCCCCACTTTGCTCAAAAGAAGTAAATTAAGAGTGCTTTGTTAAACGCGCCGCGCGACCCAACCCGCGCCCCAGCCAAGTGCCAGCGAAAGCATTACCGCGGCCAAGCCATAAGCGACTGATTGGCGATCGGCCGCGCGCGCAACAAACCGCTCAAAACCCGACTTGTGGATGTCAATGTCACGGACGGCTGCCGCCAGAACACGCCCGTCACGAACAAGAAATGTCTCGGCCGTAAAACGCCCGACAGGGACTCGCGCCGGAATCTTGATGCGGGCACGATACAATACGCCATCGGTTATCTCGACAGCACCAGGGATTTGCAGATACAGGCCGCTTCGGCGCTTGAGTTCGACCAGACCACGAACAAAGCGCTCCTGCTCGCCGCGTGAATTGTTGCTGGCCGGGGACAGTTGGAGGCTATCAAGCCCAAACTCGTAGATCGCGCGGGTCCGATCATCGACCAGCGAGCCAACGGGCTTGGACGATGCCACAGCGTAATAGGATGGCGCTGAGAGATAGCGCATACGGGCCGCGTTTACCCAAATGCCGGCGATATTCTGCTTCTCGCGGATCAGGATCGGCTGAACTGGCCCCTTGACCACAACGATGATATCAGCGTCGCCTTCACTGGGTACGCGTCCACCGGGATAGAGAATGGCACCAAACAGCAACAATTCGGCACCGGTAAAGCTATAGGCAATTTCGATACTACGTTGGGACACATCGGGCACAAGCACAGGCTTTGCCTGCGCCATCAGCAACGGAAGCGCGCAGACCAGCGTCACTATTTGAAGCCTCACAGCAATTCGATCGAATAGATTTCATCCGGTCGCCAGCCGAGCCCCAAGGCAACCCGGAACGCGACCAGCAACACAATCACGGCAAGTGCCAGCCGAAGATATTCAGGCTTCCAGCGCGATGCGAAGTGCGCGCCAACCTGGGCACCCACGACCGATCCCAACAGCAGCAACGCCGCAAGCACAATGTCGACGGCCTTGGTGGTGGTGGCATGAACCATCGTCGCAAAAGCCGTGACAAACAACGTTTGGAACAAGGAAGTGCCAACCACTACCTGCGTTGTCATCCCCAATAAATAGAGCATCGCCGGCACAAGGATGAAACCGCCGCCAATCCCCAGCAAGATCGTCAAAATACCAACGAAGAACCCGAGCAGCAGTGGCGCGAGCGGAGAAATATAGAGACCGGATCGGTAAAATCTTGTGCGCAAGGGAAGCGCCGCGACCAGCGGATGGTGCCGCCTAGTCCGGGCGGGTAGTGATCGGCCCGTGCGCGACGCGCTGATTGCTTGCCAGGATTCGCGTGCCATCATGCCGCCAATCGACCCCAACAAAAGGACATAGATGATTGCAATTACGGTATCGATCTGGCCCGTTGCCTGCAACAACCGAAAGAGCACCGCTCCGGCCAGCGAGCCGATTATCCCCCCAGCTACCAGCACACCACCCATCTTAACATCAACACCGCGTCGGCCAAGATGGGCAAATACGCCCGAGACGCTGGCACCGGTCACCTGGCTTGCAGCGGAGGCTGCAGCGACGGTCGGCGGGATACCATAGACGATCAGCAGCGGTGTTGTCAGGAATCCACCGCCTACGCCGAACATGCCAGACAACAAGCCAACGCCGCCGCCAAGCAGCACGATGACGAACGCATTCACGCTCAGGTTGGCAATGGGCAGATAGATGTCCATGTGCCAATGGCGTTAACGCTTTCGTGGGCGTCACGCAAAGCGATAGGCGACGATAGGACGTTAAAAATCTGAGCCAACCGTCAGTGCCAATCCCGAACTCGGTCGTGCCAGGCCAGCCACGCGTTCGCGCCAGTCGAGCGAAACCCGGACCCTGCGGGCCGCCACCGGGATAGACACGCCCATCGACGGACCAATATCAAGCCGCTGGCTACCCGGCTGGATTCCGCCCCATAGTCCCGCCCCGACATCAAGCCTGGCACCCCCAACCGAAGCGATCGTGCGGTGGATGCGCGCGGCACCGTCTGCAAAACCAATAATACCACCGCGCTCGATCAACCCAATTTGGCCATAGGCCTCAAACCTGAATGCCGCGCCAATCGGCATTGGCCCAACGCCCGCGATAGCACCAATCGATGGGCCGCCACCGCCGCCATCAATTCCGATGCGGTGTTCGGCAACCAGCCGGATCGGCAATCGGGTGGGTCGCCATTCCAGTCCGATCGCTGCTTCGCGTCCTGCCCCTTCCAGCGGCGTTGCAAACCGGCCAACCACGGCAACGCGGCGGCTCTGCCCGAGTGCGTAGGCAAGCCGGATACCCGCCTGACTTCCCCCCAACTGGCCCCCAAATGGGGCTTCTCCGATCTGGCCCTCGGCACGGACAATTGACCAAAAACCGCCCGACCAACGCGATCCACCTGGCCGATTGGGCGACGTAAGCGGGGGAAAAGCCGATCCCAGCCCGACGTGCGAAGCGTCCTGATCAGGTGTCTGCTGCAAAATCGGCTGGAGCGATTCGCCGCGAGTCACGCTGGGTCTGGCAAAGGCCGACCGGTCGGGGTCCCGGTCTGACGGGATCGGACCGACCAAGGGCGCATCCGGGACCAGGGCTTGCTCAACTTTGTTGCGCATTGTCCCAACGCTCACAACACCGCGCCGCGCCAGCGCCAGGGACGCCGACGCAACGACGATTGCTTTTGGCCCACGTTGCCCGAAAGGGGGATGAACCGGCATGTCGGAAACGAAAGGCGGCCACAACATCGCAACGCGCCCCGCAGTCCAGCCGACGATGACGAGCGCCAAAAATCGTAACGGCCGGCCGGCGCCGCTCATCGGTTAGAATGCAGCGGCAAATCGTCTGGAAACCGGTGCGCCGTCTTGTCCCAAATGATCGCGCCGCCCCGCAGCATGGCAATGTACCGCACGATCGCCCGTCGGGTGGCCAACAGCGCGACAAGATTGGCGATCACAGAGCGGGGCAACGATAGCGCCGCCTCGACGGGACCATAGGCCAAGCCGGTAAACAAGGCGCGGGCCGCTAGTCGCCAAGCAAGCAGCACACCGTTGAGCGCGAGCAGCCAGCCGGTATCACCAAGCCCCGGCGGAGCGCAATCGGTCAACCAGCCCAGTATCTGCGATGCCCCCCAAGCAACCAGCGCGAGATAGGCTGCGGCCAGCACGAGCACCGCCAGCGGCGCGCGGCGATCGCGCATCCGCATCCAATGCTCGCCAAGCTGGAGTGGCCGCCCCCAGCCCACCCGATCCCAACCTGCAAGCGCAATACCGATCATCCAGCGCGCCTTTTGCCGAACAGCGGCTTGAAGCGTGGCCGGGAAATATGCCCGAACTGCAATGATCGGACCACGACGATCCTCTCGCACCCGCGCCAGGATTGAGCGACCGCCAAGCGAGGCGATCATCAGCCCAAGCTCATAATCTTCAGTCAGGCTCATCGCGTCGAACGGCATCCCGCCACGCCGCTGCGCGACGAGCTGCAACATTTCACGTTGGATGGCACAGCCAACGCCGGCAAGCGGCAACGCTGCCCCCAACGCCCCGCGCGCAATAAGTTGCTTGGCATGCGATTCGGCAAATTCATCGCAGTAATGACCGGCAATCAGGCGCGAGCCGCGATCCACAAGCGGCAAGACAGGAAGCTGAACGGCTGCATAATCCCCGATCAACGTTCCAAAAACCCGCAGTTCAGCAGGATGCACCACATCTTCGGCATCATGAATGACCACCATGGATGCATATTCGCCTGCTGCCGCCTCGTCGCGGTTGAGTGCACACCATAAGGTGTTGAGACAATCGGCCTTGGTTGTCGGCCCGGCCAGAGCGCTGATCACGAGCCGGACGCGTAAATCCTGCATCGCGACGGCTGTCACTGCCGCGATCGTTTCGGGATCATTGGGATAGGCGCCGACATAAATCAGATAATCAGGATGATCGAGCCGAGCGAGTGCGGCCCGCAGCATCGTGCCAATGACGTGCGCCTCATCCCAGGCGGGCACAAAAATCGCAATTTTTCGCAGTGCTTTATCGCCATGGAGATCGGCGAGAAGCAAACCCTGGGGTGTGGCCCCACGCAATTTTGCCTCCCCCCACCCGACTACGAAGACAATGTCGATGGCAAGATCATCGATACCGCCAATCAAAAAACCCACGGCCGCAAAGAGCATCGACTCGCGCGCCACTGCATCAACGATGAGCGTTACCACCTGCCAGTCGATCACGATTGTCCCCCGAATCGCCGACAGCATTGTTGCGTAGTGCGTAACTGTGATCAAGCCATTGCCGCAATTGCAAATTCCGGATTGGACATGAGGCGACAGGAACGGGTAATCTATCGTGAGAATTTTGGAGGATGCGATGAAGCTGACGACCCGGATGGCGTTTGCAGCCTTGCTGATCGCACCGATCGCGGCGTCCGCCGATAACGCGCCACAGATCATCGTCGCCACCCCGGGTATCGGCAATGGCGCGATCGAACGGTTCACGGTGCGGTTCAATCAACCGATCGTGGCGCTGGGCGACCCGCGCGCCGCCACGCCCTTCAAGGTCAACTGTATGATTGCGGGCGAAGGACGCTGGATCGATCAGCAGACCTTTGTCCATGAGTTCAAGACCCCCCTGCCCGGCGGCACAAGTTGCAGCTTTGACCTGACCGATAATTTGAAATCCGCTGGTGGCTTTGCGGTTGGCGGGCAGCGGCATTTCGTTGTCGATGCAGGTGGGCCGGTCGCCCGTGCAATACTGCCTGGCCAATATTCAGGGGAGATTGAAGAGGATCAGGTCTTTCTGGTCGCCACCAACATGGCTGCAACCCCGGCATCGATTACAGCCAATGCATATTGCGCAGTCGATGGCATCGGCGAGAAGATTCCCGTCGACTTACTTGAGCCGAACACCGTGCCGCAATTGCTGTCCGAAATGGGCACTGAGCGGTATGAGGTGAGCAGCTTCCTTGAAAAAGCCGGGCTTCCGGCGATAATCCCGGCGGTCGCCGCTGACAGCAAGGCGATGCTCCAAAATGTGGTGGCGCTGAAATGTCACCGCCCTTTGCCGCCCGGCCGCGAAATGGCGCTGGTCTGGTCAGCAGGTATCGCGGGCGTGGGCGGCAAGCTTGCCGGCACCGATCAACGCTTTGACTATACCGTGCGCAAGCCTTTTGCCGCGCGCTTTGAATGCGCTCGCGTCAACCCGCAAGCCGGCTGCAGCCCTGTTGAAAAGGCGTGGGTTCGTTTTAGCGCCCCCATCCCGGCAACCATGGCAACCGCAATCCGGATTGAGACCGCCGATGGTCGGTCAATCGCGCCCAAGCTTGGCAAGGATGACAAGGGGCATGCCTATGTCAGTGAGATCAGCTTCGATGCGCCTTTGCCCTATGCAATGAACGCGCGGCTGGTGTTGCCGCTGGGTGTCAAGGACCAGAGCGGTCGCGCGCTGACCAATGCCGAACGTTTTCCGCTCAACATCCGCTTTGACGAAGCGCCGCCGTTGGTAAAATTTGCCGCATCCTTTGGCATTATCGAGCTGAGGGAGGGCGGCGTCCTTCCCGTCACCGTTCGCAATGTCGAGCCTGCGTTACAGGGCAAGAACGTCACCATTGCCGGGCAAAGCCTCAAGGTTGACGTGTCCGACGGGGAAATCGCCAACTGGCTGCGCCGAGTCGACAAGGCCGATGAATATGTGAGTCATGAAGAGGTGCGCGGCAAGGAAACCGTCCGGATCAATGATACTGGCGCAGCGCCGCTGCTCGCCAGCGGCCAGGGGACGGGGATGTCGATCGGCTTGCCCGGCAAGGGCAAGGATTTCGAAGTCGTTGGCATACCGCTGACCCAGGCTGGCTTCTACGTGGTCGAACTGGCGAGCCCGCAGCTTGGCCAGGCCCTGCTTGGCAGGCGCGCGCCGCGGTATGTGGCAAGTGCAGCGCTTGTGACGAACATGGCGGTTCATTTCAAATGGGGCCGGGGACGCAGCCTTGCCTGGGTGACCGCGCTCGACACAGGCAAGCCGGTCGCAAATGCTGAAGTGCGGATGAGCGACAGTTGTTCAGGCAAGCTGTTCGCCAAGGGAGTGACCGACGCAAAGGGTATCTTTACCGCAACTGATCTGCCGCAGCCGGAAACCTGGGGTGACTGCGAAGGCGATGGCAGCAATCCGCACCCGCTGATCGTCTCGGCGCGCAGCAACGGCGATTTCAGCTTTACCATGACCGATTGGGGAGAGGGAATCCGCCCCTATGATTTCGATCTGCCTTACGGTTATGAGGCGCGCGACGCCATTTTCCACAGCGTGTTTGATCGCGCACTCGTCCGGCAGGGCGAGACGATCAACATGAAGCATATTGTCCGCAAGCCGATTGCCGATGGCTTTTCGCGCGATCCGGCATTTACCGGCACGTTGCGGCTATCGCATCGCGGTTCCGACACGCAATTCACCCTGCCGCTCGCGATTGATGCCAATGGCATTGGTGAGACCAGCTGGGTTGCGCCCAAGGGGTCGCCGATGGGTGATTATGATCTCCAGGTCCTTGTTGGCGAAAAGACAATTGATACCGGCCAATCCTTCAAGGTGGACGAATATCGGCTGCCGACAATGCGCGCGAGTATCGCCGGGCCAAAACAGGCCGCGATCAAGCCCAAGACGCTGCCGCTTGACCTGTTCGTCGGTTATCTGTCGGGCGGCGGCGCTGCCAATCTGCCCGTCGATCTCAGGATTGGGTGGTTTGCTGGCGACAGCGCACCTGCGGGCTATGAGGGCTATAGTTTTGGCGGAAAGGCGGTAACCGAAGGCGTAAAGCCGATGAATGGCGA
>JBBQAU010000094.1:0-8601 GCA_038316685.1 Sphingomonadales bacterium | reverse complement strand
GGTCTGGCGGGCGGTCTGTTCATGGGCGCGTCGTTCGGTTTCGCCAGCCTGTTCAGCCGCCATGACGGTAGCAGCCTCAGTGCGCGCGGCATCATACATCGCCTCAAGCTCGGCAATTTGGCGATCAAGGATCGCGGGGCGCGCGGCAAGTATCGCGGATTCTTCCTCCAGCGCGGTCTCACGTCCGGCCATGTCAGCGATTCGCCTTGCTGCCTCGCCTGCGCGATTGTGCCAGTTGCGCGCATCGGCCTGCCCCACTGCCAGCCGTTCGCGGTCCGCCGCCAGATCGCGCAGCACAGCGGCCTGATCAGCGCGGGCCTGCGCCACGGCGGTCCGCCTTGTATCGGCATCGGCCTGGAGCGCGCCAACCCTCGCCCGGCTGTCGGTGCCGTCGGGGAGCGTCGCCACCTGACGCTGAGCGCTGGTGACGTCAGCGATGGCCTCGTTGCGTTCGCCATCAATGCGGCGGCGGCGCGCGTCAAGATCGGCGCGTTGTGCGTCAACGCGTTCGATCGCCGCCGCTGCGCGATCTTCACGCCGGATCGCTTCGCGCGTCTGAACTTCGGCAGTCTCCAGAACGCGTCGGGCTGCGGTGGCACGCCCGCGCGCGTCGGCAATCACCGCATCGATCCGGGCAAGGTCGGCTTCAGCAGCCGCCACCGCCACGGCGGCGGCGGGGCGCTGCTTATCGAGGCTGTCGAAACGGTTGATCCGTTCGAGCCGCTCAGCAGCCGCTGCGCCGCCTGACCGTGCAACAAAGCCGTCCCAACGCCGCAGACCACCCGCCATCGTTACCAGTCGCTGCCCGACCGCCAGCGGAACGCCGCCGTCAACTTCCGTCACGAACACCTGCGCCAGCCGCCGGGCGAGCGCGGGCGGTGCCTGAACGTGGCGCGACAGGGCTGCTGCACCCGCCGGTGCGGTCGGATCACCGGGGAGCGCATCGGCCCCGCCCCAATATTGGCTTGCGCCGGGTTCAAGCCCCACCTCCAGATCATCGCCAAGCGCTGCTGCCAGCGCGCGTTCATAGCCCGAATCGACGCGTAATTTGTCGAGCACCCTGTCGCGCGCCACATCGCGCATGGATCGTTGCAGCGCGGCGCTTTCGCTGTCGATTGCGGTTAGATCGGCATGGGCTGTGGCACGTGCAGACTGGGCATGATCGCGCGTATTATTTGCGCCGCTTTCCACCCCATTGGCACTGGCAAGCGCCGCGCGTGCGGCTTCTGCTTGAAGCAGCGCCTCATCACGCGCCTTGACGGCCGCGCGGCGTTCCTCTGCGAACGGCGCGGCTGCGCTGAGGCCGGCAATCTCCGCCTCGATCCGCTGCTGATCGCGAAGCATCCGCTCGGCGCGCGCGCGTGCAGTGGACAGCGCGGCCTCAGCGACGCGAGCTTCGGCAATCTCGCTGGCCTGCGCTGCGAGTGCCTGCGCAAGTGTGACCTCAGCCTCGCGGGTCGCGCGTTCGGTTACCACAAGCGTCGCCTCAAGCGCGGGCTGGCGATTGGCGGCGTCAGCGATGTGCTGCTCAAACCTTTTGCTCTCCTCCGACAGGCGCGCGAGCGCATCGGCAGCATCATGAGCGAGTGCGCCCTCACGTTCCCGATCAGCGGTAATACGATCGCGCGTTTCGCCCAGTTGCGCGATCCGCCGATCAACGCCTGCCCGTTCTGCACGAAGTGTCGCGAGCGTATGACCCGCTTCGCTGACCCGGTCTCGCGCGGCAAGGGCTGTGGCCCGCACCGCCGCAAGGCGATCGGTCGCATCCACCTGATGCGCGGCGGCTGCACGCTGCGCCTCGGCTGTTGCCGCAACCTCGGCCTCGGCGCGCGATGCTTCAGCCTTGGCGAGATCAGCGGCGGCGGCGGCATCGCGCCAGCGCGCAAAGATCATGCGCGCCTCGGCATCGCGGATTTGATCTGAAAGCGCGCGGTAACGCCCGGCCTGCTTGGCCTGCCGGCGAAGCGCAGCGACACGCTGTTCCTGATCGGCGATCAGGTCATCAAGCTTGGCAAGATTGACCTCGGTTGCGCGCAGCTTCTGCTCGGCATCTTTGCGGCGGACGTGGAGCCCGGCGATCCCGGCGGCTTCTTCAAGCATCGCGCGCCGCTCGGCCGGACGCGCGGCGATCACGGCACCGATCCGACCCTGGCTGACGAGCGCTGGCGAATGCGCGCCGGTCGCGGCATCAGCAAACAACAGCGATACGTCCTTTGCACGCACATCACGCCCATTGATCCGATAGGCAGAGCCAGTGCCGCGTTCGATCCGGCGGACGACCTCGGTCTCGTCGCTTTCTCCTGTGCCATCCGCTACGCCGTCGATGAGCAGCGAAACCTCAGCAAAATCACGCTGCGGTCGGGTCGCGGTGCCAGCGAAAATGACATCGTCCATGCCAGCACCCCGCATCGACTTCGCGCTGCTCTCCCCCATCGTCCAGCGCAGCGCCTCCAGCAGATTGGATTTGCCGCAGCCATTGGGGCCAACAATGCCGGTCAGGCCGGGCTCAATACGAAGATCAGCAGGCTCGACGAAGCTTTTAAATCCGGTCAGCCGAAGCCGCTTGATCTGCACGCGCCAACGTCCCCGGCGACTAGAGTGCGCCTGCTGTCGACAGCACCGGCTTCAACCCTGTCCAGTCGACCACATTTTCAACGACCTTGCCGTTGACAATAAAGGTCGGCGTGCCCGTCACCTTATATTGTTGGTCGGCAACCTGCAGCCCTTGCGCGATGGCAGCGAGCTTGGCCGGATCGGTCAGGCAGGCGCGCGCCTTTGCCTCTGGCACGCCGCGTTGTTTGACAAACTCGATTGTACCAAGGCGATCAGCGAGGAACGCCGTGATTTCAGTCGGCGATTTGCCCTGTAACCCGGCCTGTTCAGCCTGGGTCAGCGCCTGAACCTTGGCGAGATATTCCGGCTGGGAACGCATCATCTGATCAAGCATGGGAAAGAACTGTGCGGGTTCGACGCATTGACCGAGCAGAATGGGGGCCATGTCGATCGCGCCGTGGACCGGATAATCGCGGAACTCATAGGAAAGTTTGCCCGAAGCAATCGCCCCGTTCTTGAGCGAGGGAACGCCCTCACCATCAAATGCCGCGCAATGCGGACAGCTGCGCGAGCCATATTCCACCAGCTTTACCGCGGCATCGGGATTGCCCATCCGATAACCGCCTTCGGGTGTGCGGCTGACAACATCAATCCAGTTAGCGCCAGCGGGAGCAGGCTTGGCCGCAACCGGGGCGGACGGCGCGGAGACCGTGGCGGTCTTTTCATCGCCGCAGCCAGCGACGATGAGCAGCGGCAGGAGGGAAAAAGCGATACGCGACATTGTCATACTCCGTTTCGGAAAAAACTATCAGGCACCCTTGGCCCGCAAAATTGGTTCAAGCTGCCCCCAGGAAGAGGCATCCGCCTTTTGCCCGTTGACGAAAAAGGATGGCGTACCCGAGATCACTTTGCCCGCTTCGTCGCGGGTTTTGAGCGCTTGGGCAAGCCCCGCCTTATTGGCAAAGCATTGATTGAGCCGGGCACTCGTCAACCCGCGCGCGCGGGCGAGATCAATCAGGCCAGTTGATTGAGCGCCCGCCCGGACCTGCTCAAGCGGCGTCGCCTGCGCAAAACGTTTCGCCTCGTTATTCAAAAAATTGATACCAAGCGGCAACCACGCCTCCTGGCTGGCGAGCATCGCATCCGCTGTTCCAAAAAAATCCTTCGTCCCCATACAACGCGCGACCAACGTTGCGCCAAGATCAATCGGATCACGCGCAATCGGCCGCAGCTCAAGGCTGGTTGAACCCGAAGCAATCATCTGCCCCCTCAGGATCGTCCCCGATTCGTTGGAAAAATGTGCGCAGTGCGAGCAGGTAAAGCTCATATACTCAACGATCTTGACCTTGGCCGCCGGGTTGCCGATCACGAAATTGCCAGCGGGCGTCATGCGCACGACCCTGAACCAGTCGCTCCCCACCGCTGCTTGGGCGGGCGGGCGCTTTGTCGGGGCGGCGTGAACAGCGCCAATCCCGCAAGCCAACGCCGCCAGCACCAAAACCCAACTCTTCATTCACCCGCCTCCGGCAAAGGATCGATTATCGGCGGGCCACGCGTAGCGGCGACGCCTGCTGCAAGCGCCTCCAATACAGCCTTGAATTCAGGATCGGCAATCGCCCGCAGATTCTCGCCAAGCTCAAGCGGGACTGGCCGGAGCGACGGTGGCGCTCTGCGCGGCGCAGGGACGGGAATGTCGCCTGCCCGAATGCTGACTTTTGCGATGGCTGCGTAGCCGAAGAACCGGTTGACCCGCTCGATAATTTCCGGAGTAATGTGCTGCATCATCGGCCCGTGCGCACCCCGCACAACCAGACATAAGGTGCCCTCTGCGCGCTTACCGCGCGGGAAGCGGATCGATTCAGGGGCAGAGACAGCGGCAAAGCGCGGGCCAACAATCTCCGGCCAGCGACTCACCACGGCGGTCTGCACAAAACCGAATCGTCGAAACGCCGCCCCCCCGACATCGGGGAGAAGCTCCGATACCGCGCGCGCGGCACCACCGCGCCGGGCAACGGGCTTGTCGGGAACTGGCTTGCGCGCACCGCTCTTGCTCATGCGCCATCTCATGCCATAGCCGCCGGGTGAACGCCAAGCCGCCATCTGCACAATCGATCGCGCCGCTGCTGCTCGACTGGTATGATGCGCATGCCCGAACGCTCCCCTGGCGGGCAAAACCCGGTGCCCCGGTCGATCCGTACCGGGTTTGGCTATCCGAAATCATGCTTCAGCAGACAATGGTGGCAACGGTCGGCCGCCGATTTGATGCGTTTATAGCGCGCTGGCCGAGTGTCGCTGCGTTGGCGGCGGCCGAGGATGCCGATCTGATGGCAGCCTGGGCGGGACTTGGTTATTATGCGCGCGCGCGCAATCTGCTCGCCTGTGCGCGGGCGGTGGTCGCGGATCATGGCGGCGTCTTCCCCGACGAGGAGGCGATGCTCAGACGCTTGTCGGGGATTGGCGACTATACGGCCGCTGCCATCACCGCCATCGCCTTTGGCAAGCGTGCCGTTGTCATTGATGGCAATGTCGAGCGGGTCGTCGCCCGATTATTTGCGATTGACCAGCCGCTGCCCGCCGCCAAATCCGCAATCCGCGCCTGCGCCGACACCATTACCCCAAATGAGCGCGCGGGCGATTTTGCGCAGGCGATGATGGATTTGGGATCAAGCCATTGTTCGCCCCGCGCGCCTGATTGTTTGCTCTGCCCGCTGCGCTTGCACTGCCAGGGTGCCGCTTCGGGTGAACCGGGCCGCTTCCCCGTCAAGGCGACAAAAAAGGCCAAGCCACAGCGTTACGGCACGATTTTCTGGCTGGAAGCAGACCGCCAGGTTCTGCTCGTGCGCCGCCCTGACAAGGGTTTGCTGGGCGGGATGCGTGCCTTGCCAACCGGCCCGTGGGCGGATGCGCCACCTGGCCTGGCCGATGCGCCGGTGGCCGGGATCGACTGGGAGATTGTTCCCGACCGGGTCGGTCATGTCTTTACCCACTTCCGGCTTGAACTGACGCTTGCGGTTGCAAGCGGGCAAAGGCATGCACCGCCAACAACAGGCGAATGGTGGGCGGTTGACGACCTCGATTCGGCAGGGTTGCCGACGGTGTTCGCCAAAGCGGCGCGATTGAGGAGACGATGAATGGCAAAGTTAATTCGCGAACTCGCCATCGGCGCGGCACTTTGCGGGCTGATCGTCACTGGCGCTTTTGCTGGCCAGGCGCTCCGCCAGCCCGAGCCGATGCTCGTTGAAAATGCGCCGCTGCCCGCTGTCACCGCGCTGCTCGACAGCTATCCTGCGGGCAAGAAAGCCCCCGGCGTGGTCGCCGCAATTGGTCGCGGTGATGGCGAGGCGACGATCGTCGCTTCGGGCAATCTGTCCTATGATCCCGGTGCTGCCAAGGTCGACAAGAACTCGCTGTGGCGGGTTTATTCGATGACCAAGCCGATCACCGCGATGGCCGCGATGATCCTGATCGAGGAGGGCAAGCTGAAGCTTGATCAGCCCGTTTCTGACTTGATCCCCGCCTTCAAAAATATGCAGGTGCTAACCGATCCGTCCAAGGACCTGACGAGCCGCCCCGCGACCACACCCATCACAATCCGTCACTTGATGACGCACACCGCAGGACTTGGTTACACGATCATCACCAAGGGGCCGTTGCTGAAGGAATATGAAAAGGCAGGCATCACCCCTTTTACCGCCAATGCAGCGATTGAGGCACAGATGCGCGTTGCCCGCCCCAAAACGCTTGAGGAGTTTGCTGATCGCGTCGCCAGGCAGCCCCTGATCGCGGAACCCGGCAGCAAGTGGAGCTATTCCATCGGGCTTGATGTGTTGGGCCGGGTGATCGAGGTGGCGAGCAAGATGCCGTTCGACACTTTCCTGGAAAAGCGCATCTTCGTCCCGCTCAAGATGCAATCGAGCTATTTTACAGTGCCTGCAAGCGACGCAAAGCGGCTGGCGACGGGCTATACCTGGCTGGGCGCAAATACAATTCCGCTTGATCCGGCTGCAACCTCGGTCTTCCTTGAGCCACCAAGCTTTCCTTATGGCGGCGCTGGGCTGGTGATGTCGGCCAATGATTATGACCGCTTCCTCCACATGCTGCAAAATGGCGGCGTTCTGGACGGGGTGCGGATAATGAAACCGCAGACAGTCGCGCTCGCCATGTCTGATCTGTTGCCCAAGGGCACACTTTATGCAGGCGTGGTCGCAGCAACTGGCGGCACCACCAGCACACAAGGCTTTGGCGCGGGCGGTTCAGTGGCGCTCGTTGATACGCCCGGCGGCGGATCAAAGGGCACCTATGGCTGGGGCGGCGCGGCGGGCACGGTTGCGTTTGTTGATCCGGTCCGCAAGGTCCGCGTGACCGGTATGGTCAATTATATCCCGGCCGACAAATGGCCGTTCCGTAACGATCTCATCAAGGCGCTGTCGGTTGATCTGGCGCAGTGAGAATACCGGGCTTTACCGGCGGGTTGCTCGACCGCGCCGATTATCTGCGGCATGACGACAAAGGGCTGGCGGCGGCGCAAGGCGATTGGCGCGGCCGCCTGCTCAAGCTTGAGAATTTCGAGCCGGAGCTGGCGGCGGACGGCCTGCTCAGCTGGACGAGCATGGCCGATGCGCCTGAATCGGCTGAATTGGTGCTGCTCGGGCTTGATACAGCCAATGGCAACCGCCCGCATTTTGCCGCCTACATTCCCGGCATGCGCGCACCACCCGGTCGGTCGATGCGCCTGTTTGGCCTGCTTGATCAATTCGCGCCGGGCGAGGCGGCAACCTATGCCGCCGCGCGCAGCGTGCTTGACTGGCACAGCCGTCACCAATTCTGCGCCAATTGCGGCGCGCAAACGCGGATGTTCCGCGCCGGTTGGGGCCGCAAATGCGATAGCTGCAACGCGGAACACTTTCCGCGCGTTGACCCGGTCGTCATCATGATCGCCGAACATGAGGGTCGCGCGCTGCTCGGGCGCGGACCCGGCTGGCCGGTCGGGCGTTATTCAGCGCTGGCGGGATTTCTGGAACCCGGCGAGTCGATGGAAGAAGCCGTGGCGCGCGAGATTTTTGAGGAAGCCGGGGTGCGCGTCTCCGGCGTGCGCTACATCGCCAGCCAGCCTTGGCCGTTCCCTTCATCGCTGATGATGGCATGCGTCGCTGTGGCAGAGGATGACGCGCTGACGATCGATACCAACGAACTTGAAGACGCGATCTGGGTGTCGCGCGCCGATGTGCAATCAGTGCTCAGCGGCGAGCCGGGACCCTTCCTCGCGCCGCCGCCCTATGCGATTGCGTTCAATTTGCTGACAGCATGGGCAAACGCTGCTTAAACTATCCGCGCGCGCGGGCCTGCGGATAGGTGCCGAGAACGCGGACCGACTTGGAATGAAAACTCAATTCTTCAAGCGCGCGATCAACCGCCGGGTCGCCGGGCTGACCAACGATGTCAGCATAGAATTCGGTCGCTGAAAAACTGCCGCCGCGCTGATAGCTCTCCAGCTTGGTCATGTTGACGCCATTGGTCGCAAAGCCGCCGAGTGCCTTATAGAGCGAGGCAGGAACGTTGCGGGTGCGAAACACCACGGTGGTAATGCAATTGCCCGCTTCTGGCTCGGCATCGTCAGGCTCAGGCGAAAGCACAATGAAGCGAGTGGTGTTGTGTGGCGCGTCTTCCACATTGCCGCGCAAAATAGGCAGCCCGTGAATGGAGGCCGCCAGGCTTGAGCCGATGGCTGCCTCATGCACGTCATTCATTTCTGAAACTTCCCGCACCGCGCCCGCGGTATCGGCAGTTTTGACCGCCGTTGCACCCAGTGAACGGATAATGTTGCGGCATTGACCGAGCGCCATGGGATGGGATCGCACCCGTTTGATCGCAGACAGTGTTGCCCCGGGCGCACCGATCAATTGGTGTTCAATTCGGTTGAATTTCTCTGCCACCACAAAAAGGCCGGCCTTTGGCAGCAAATGATGTACGTCGCCGACCCGACCAGCGAGTGAGTTTTCAATCGGAATCATGGCCAGAGTGGCTTCACCGTCGGTGACAGCGGCGAAC
>JBBQAU010000093.1:0-8633 GCA_038316685.1 Sphingomonadales bacterium | reverse complement strand
GGGTCGATCAAGCGCCTCAAGACGCTTGAAGAGCAGCTGTCGGGGGACACCACCGGCCTCACCAAGAAGGAAGTGCTCCAATTAACCCGGGAGAAGGACAAGCTTGATCTGTCGCTCGGCGGTATCCGCGACATGGGTGGCATCCCTGACGTCATGTTTGTAATCGATGCGAACAAGGAAGAGCTCGCGATCAAGGAAGCCAACACGCTTGGTATCCCCGTTGTTGCGATCCTCGATTCAAACGTTTCGCCTGATGGGATCGCTTTCCCTGTTCCGGCCAACGATGACGCCAGCCGTGCGATTCGGCTGTATTGCGAGGCAATTGCGATTGCGGCGACGCGCGGCGGACAGCAGCAGCAGGCGAGCAGCGGCCGCGATTTAGGCGCAATGGACGAGCCCCCGATTGAGGAAGCATTGACCGTTGAGCCAGAAGTTACTCGGGTTGAGGCTGCCCCGGTTGCGGTTGCCCCGGTTCAGGCTGCCCCGGTTGAAGCTGCCCCGGTTGAAGTTGCTTCGCCAGAAGTTGCTCAGTCGGTCGAGGACATCGCGGTCCATCCAGAGGCTGCTGCCGAAGCCGAGCGTCAGCTCGACGCCTGACCCGCCTCACAACTGAAATATGGGCGGGGTAGGGAATGGGCCTTCCCCCGCCCGCATCCATAGACGACGACAAGAAGGAACAATGACATGGCAGACATCACAGCCGCCGCTGTCAAAGACCTGCGCGAGAAAAGCGGCGCGGGCATGATGGATTGCAAAAAGGCGCTGACGGAAGCGAACGGTGAGATGGATGCAGCGATGGATTGGCTGCGCACCAAGGGCCTCGCCACCGCAGCAAAAAAATCAAGCCGGACCGCCGCTGAAGGCTTGGTGGGGGTAGAAGTCGCTCGCACAAAGGGTGCAGTGGTTGAGGTCAATTCCGAAACGGATTTTGTTGCAAAGAATGTTCAGTTCCAGACCTTCGTCCGCGATGTGACGTCGGTCGCGCTTGAGCTTGGCGATTCGATTGAGGTCATCAAGGCAGCGTCGCTGGGTGACAAGACCGTCGGGGAAATCCTGACCAACAACATTGCAACGATTGGCGAGAACCAAAATCTACGCCGCGCGGCGCGGTTGGAGGTTTCGGCTGGTGCGGTTGTTCCCTACATTCACAACGCTGCGGCACCAGGCCTTGGCAAGATCGGTGTGCTGGTCGCGCTCGAAAGCGAAGCAGGTGAAGATGTGCTCGTTCCGCTCGGCAAGCAAATTGCGATGCACATCGCCGCTGCCTTTCCGCTTGCGCTCCATGAGGATGGGCTTGACGCTGATGTGATCGAGCGTGAGCGGGCTATTGCCACTGAAAAGGCGGCAGAAAGCGGCAAGCCAGCCGATATCGTCGCCAAAATGGTTGAGGGTGCGATCGCGAAATACCGCAAGGAGAACGCCCTTGTCAGCCAGCTGCTGGTGATGGACGGCAAGACCAAGATTTCGGATGTCGTTGCCAACGCGGCCAAGGCGGCAGGCACGGCAATCACACTAAAGGATTATGTCCGCTTCCAACTGGGTGAGGGCATCGAGCGCGAGAAAAGCGATTTTGCGGCAGAGGTAGCCGCCGCCGCGGGCATGAGCTGATCCGGACGAGGCGCGCGCCGGTTCACCGGAGCAGCGTTGGTCTTGTCCAGGATCGCTTCCTTCTGCAGGGCGGGATGAGTGCTTGGCAGCCCTAGCCTTGGCGATTAAGGTTGCGCCGCTCCGCCCTTGGCCAAGTTGGACTCATGACCATCCCAAAATTTAAACGCATCTTGTTAAAACTATCGGGCGAGGTCCTAATGGGACCGGGTCAGTTCGGCATCGATCCCGACACGGTTGACCGTGTCGCCGGTGAGATTGCCGCCGCCAAGGAGGTCGGCCATGAGCTTTGTCTCGTCGTCGGGGGTGGAAACATCTTTCGTGGACTGGCTGCCGCTGCGAAGGGGTTTGATCGCACCAGCGCCGATTATATGGGAATGCTCGCCACCGTCATGAATGCGATTGCTGTCCAGAATGCATTGGAGCGGATGGGCATTGAAACGCGGGTGCAGTCTGCAATCCCGATGGCAAGCGTCTGCGAACCTTATATCCGCCGACGTGCCGAGCGGCACATGCAAAAGGGCCGGATCGTGATTTTTGCCGCCGGCACGGGCAATCCTTATTTTACCACCGATACCGCAGCCGCGCTCCGCGCAGCCGAAATGAATTGCGATGCGTTGTTGAAAGGCACCAGCGTTGATGGCGTTTATGATGCTGACCCGAAGAAGGTGCCAACTGCCAAGCGGTACGAACACTTAAGCTTTGACCGTGTCCTGGCCGACAACCTGAAAGTCATGGATGCAGCAGCAGTGGCGTTGTGCCGGGAAAATGATATTCCGATCGTTGTGTTCAACATTCGTGGCGAGGGCAATCTTGCTTCGGTGCTGCGCGGTGAGGGAACATCGACCATTGTGAACAATCTTAAAGCCGAGACGGAGAACTGACATGGCCGTTTATGACAAGGCCGATCTGGAGCGACGGATGGCGGGCAGCGTTGAGGCACTGAGGGGTGATCTGCAGGGTCTCAGAACCGGGCGCGCGAGCATCTCGCTGCTCGATCCGGTCACGGTTGAGGTTTATGGATCGCATATGCCGCTCAATCAGATCGCGACCGTTTCTGCGCCCGAATCGCGGCTTTTGTCAGTGCAGGTCTGGGACAAGTCGAATGTTGGACCGTGCGACAAGGCGATCCGGTCCGCCGGACTTGGTCTCAACCCAATTGTTGATGGCACGACGTTGCGAATTCCGATCCCCGATCTGACCGAGGAACGCCGCAAGGAACTTGCCAAACTCGCTGGCCAATACGCCGAAAAGGCACGCATCGCGGCGCGTAATGTCCGTCGGGACGGTATGGAAAGCCTTAAGACCGACGAGAAAAAAGGCGTTTACAGCGAGGACGAGCGCAAGCGCCATGAGACTGAGGTTCAGAAACTGACCGACAGCACAATCTCCGAGATTGATTCCGCTGCCAGCGCCAAGGAAAAGGAAATCCTCGGGAAGTGATCTCCCGTCCTGCCATGGCACCCGAAGAGGTCGTGGGACAAAGCGGTGTGCCAAGGCATGTTGCCATCATCATGGATGGCAACGGACGATGGGCGAAAAAACGCTTTCTGCCGCGCATCGCCGGCCATCGGCAGGGTGTTGAGGCAGTTCGCCGTGTCACCCGTGCCGCTCGTTCGCTGGGCATTGATGTGCTGACACTATATGCCTTCTCATCCGAAAATTGGCGTCGACCGGATGAAGAGGTTAGCGATCTGATGGGATTGCTGCGACATTTTATCCGCACGGACATTGATGAGCTCGCGAGTGAGAATGTGCGCTTGCAGGTTATCGGCGACTTTCGGCAGTTTGCCCCCGACGTCGTGAAGCTGGTTGACGATGCGCTTGCGCGCACCGCTGCCAATACCGGGTCAACGCTCGTGATTGCCCTCAATTATGGCTCGCAAGCAGAGATTGCTGCGGCGGCACAGGTGCTGGCGGCGCGTGTCGCAGCAGGTGAATTGCGGGTCGATGAGGTGACTGCCGATGCGATCGGGTCGCAACTTTACACGCAACATCTGCCGCCGCTTGATCTCTTGATCAGGACGTCGGGTGAGCATCGCTTGTCTAATTTTCTTCTGTGGCAGGCAGCCTATGCCGAATTGCTGTTCGTTGACACGCTGTGGCCTGATTTCGACGAGGCCGCACTTGCCGAGGCAGTCGCGCATTTCGCTCTTCGGCAGCGCCGTTTTGGCGGCTTGTGACTGATTTGTCGGTAAAGCCATCGTCTGATCTTGCGGTGCGGACCGTAGTTGGTCTGGCGATGGTGACGGTTGCGCTTGGTGCCTTGTGGTTGGGCGACATAGCTTTCTGGTTGTTCACCACATTATTGGCGATTGGCGTCGTCCGGGAATGGGCAGGGCTGGTTGGCGTTGATCGGGCGACAACCCGGATGATGATGCTGGTCTTGTCCGTGCCGCTTGCGATCATGTGCCCACTTGCTGCCGGCCCAAATTTTTTTGCGCTCGGCCTGATTTTTGGGGCAGCATTTTTTATCGCCCTCGTCACGCGACACGACATGCCGGCATTTGGGATGCTCTATGCGGGCTTGCCTGTGCTTGGCCTGCTTGTGATGCGATCTGAACCGCGAGGACTGCTGTTCTGTTTCTGGGCGCTAGGGCTGGTCTGGGCGTGCGATGTCGGGGCATATTTTGTCGGCCGGATGGTTGGCGGTGCCAAGCTTGCACCCACAATCAGCCCCAACAAGACTTGGGCCGGGTTGATTGGCGGCATCGTCATTGCGACCTTGTTAGCGGTCATACTCCACGTCATGTCCGGCTTGCCTTGGCGTTTGTTGCTGGCGACGCCAGCGCTCGCTCTCCTGGCGCAAATCGGGGATCTGTTCGAAAGCTGGCTCAAACGGCGCGCAGGTGTAAAGGACAGTGGCAACCTGCTGCCGGGTCATGGCGGGTTACTTGACCGACTGGACGGCGTGGTGCCAGTGACGCCGATCGCGGCACTATTAGTCATCGCGCCGAAGATTCAGGGGCTTTTTTGATGCGGACGATTACGATTCTTGGGGCGACAGGGTCGATCGGGAGCTCAACGCTCGATCTGATTGAGCGGGAGCCCGAGAATTTCCAGGTGCTCGCGCTGACCGCGAACTGCGACGTTGCCAAGCTGGCTGCGGCAGCCATCCGCACCCATGCGAGGCGCGCTGTGGTGGCCGATGAGGGCTGCCTGGCTGCGCTACGCGAAGCGCTGGCGGGAACGGGCATTGAGGTTGCAGCAGGCGCAAAGGCGCTGTGCGAGACGGCGCAAATGGGCGCTGACATTACGATGGCAGCGATCGTTGGCTGTGCAGGGCTCGAACCTGTGCTGGCTGCGATTGAACATGGCGGGACAATCATCCTTGCCAACAAGGAACCGCTTGTTTCGGCAGGCGATGTTATCCTTGCGGCCGCTGCGAAATTTGGCGCCACGCTGCTGCCCGCAGATTCCGAACACAACGCGATCTTCCAGTGTTTTGACGCCGCACGGCCGGAGCGGGTTCGGCGAATTATCCTGACGGCCAGCGGCGGCCCATTTCGTGATCGGTCACTTGAAGAAATGCGTCACATGACGCTTGAACAGGCCGTCGCGCACCCGAACTGGTCGATGGGCGCAAAGATTTCAGTCGATTCCGCGACATTATTTAACAAGGGGTTGGAACTGATTGAGGCGGCCCGGCTGTTCCCCATTCCCAGCGAGCGGATCGAGATCATCGTTCACCGCCAGTCGGTGATCCATTCGATGGTTGAATATGTTGACGGTTCCGTGCTTGCCCAAATGGGCCCGCCGGATATGCGCACTCCAATCGCCTATTGCCTTGCCTGGCCTGATCGGATGGCAGCGCCGATGGCACCGCTTGATCTTGTAGGAATCGGCAGGCTCGATTTCGAAGCACCTGATCCGGTGCGGTTTCCCGCAATCCGTCTCGCGCGCGAGGCCCTGGAGGCTGGCGGTGCGCGCCCGGCGATCCTCAATGCAGCAAATGAGATTGCCGTTGAGGCATTCCTGCAGCGTCGTATCGGCTTCCTCGAAATTGCCGCAATCGTCGCTGATACGCTGAATCGCTTTGATCCGGCAGCGCCGGAGACTCTCGATGCCGTGCTTTCAGTCGATACCGAGGCCCGGCACGTGGCGAGAGAGCTTGTAAAGGATTGCGTTGCGTGAACGAAACGCCAAGTTTTCTCTACACCGCGATGGCATTTGTGCTGGTCATTGGCCCACTCGTGTTCGTTCACGAGCTTGGTCATTATCTGGCTGGGCGCTGGTTTGGTGTGAAGGCCGATGAATTTTCGATCGGTTTCGGTCGAGAGGTTTTTGGCCTAACCGATTCGCGCGGAACACGTTGGAAATTCGGCTGGCTGCCGCTCGGTGGTTATGTGAAGTTTGCAGGCGACATGGATGCGTCCAGTCGTTCCGATCCAGATTGGCTTGAATTGCCCGCCGAAGAGCGCGGGCGGACTTTTCAGGCCAAGCCGTTGTGGCAGCGAGCCCTCATCGTTGCGGCGGGCCCGGTGACAAATTTTGTCGTTGCTATTGTCATCCTTGCCGGTTTCGCAATTGTTTATGGGGACCTGCGCACTCCGCCTGTGGTCGGAACGATCGAGGCCGGCAGCCCGGCTCAAATCGCCGGCTTAAAGGCTGGCGACAAGATTACAGCGCTTAGCGGCCGACCCGTCGAGACGTTTCAAGACATGATCCGCTTCGTCCAGATCAGGCCGGGCGAGCGCATTACAATCGACCTTATTCGCGGTAGCAAACCCCAGTCCCTTCAGGCGGAAATCGGGACCCGGATCGAACGAGACCGATTTGGCAATATGCCAAAGATCGGGCGGCTCGGCATTGGTAATACCCAGGCCCAGTTCGTGCCGGTCGGGCTATGGGAAGCGCCGATAGTAGCGGTTAGGCGGACTGGCGACATTTTGTCGATGATGGGGGATGTGATCGGCCAAATCATCACCGGACGTCGCTCTGTAAAGGAGCTGGGTGGTCCGCTGAGCATTGCCAAGGTGTCCGGCGAGCAGCTTTCGCTCGGTGTGGCCTCCTTCGTTTTTCTGATCGCGCTGGTTTCCATTAATCTTGGTTTCATTAACTTGTTGCCAGTCCCTACGCTGGACGGAGGCCATTTGCTTTTTTACGCGGTAGAGGCCGTGCGTCGGCGACCGCTTGAGGGGCGGGTGCAGGAATGGGCTTTCCGCGGCGGGTTGGCGGCAATGCTCGCTTTGATGATCATGGTGACGGTCAACGATCTCGGCGCATTTGGGCTATGGAATAGCTTGGCCGGGTTGATCGGTTGACTCGCATCGGGCAGGGCATAAACGGTGTGCGAAAAGAATTTTCCGTGTTTGGGGTAGAATGGTGACAGTGACCAAGGTTTCCAAGTTCGGCACACGGGGGACCGCGTGGCTCTTGGCAGGCACCGTGTTGTCGGGCTTGCCCTTTGCCGTGTATGCGCAAACTGTGCCGGCATCTCCGGCGTCAGAGCCAGCGGCCGGGCCTGTTGCGGCACCGGTAGTTCCGGCTATCGCAGATGCCTCAAATAACGTGATTAAATCACTCCGCGTCGAGGGATCGCAGCGGATCGAGCCAGAAACGGCGCTCTCCTACACCAAATTACGCGTAGGACAGCCCTTCAACAACGAAACGCTTGATCAGGCAATCAAGGACCTGCTTTCAAGCGACTTGTTTGCGGATGTGTCGATCAACGGGGTGCAGACCGGCGAGATCGTGCTGCGGATCCGAGAAAATCCCATTATTAACCGCGTGCTGCTTGAAGGAAATAAAGGGCTGAAGGCCGACAAAATCCAGAAAGAAATTAAGCTCGCCCCCCGTCAAATTTTCACGCGATCAGCGGTTCGAGCCGATGTCGGGCGGATCATCGAACTTTATCGCCGTCAGGGTCGCTTTGCCGCTTCTGTCGCACCAAAACAGGTGTCGCTCGATCAGAACCGTGTCGATGTCATTTTTGAAATTAATGAAGGGCCCAAATCCAAGGTCCGCCAAATCAACATCATTGGTAATGAGGTATTCAAGGACGGCAAGCTGCGTGGCCAGATGGCGACAAAGCAGGCGCGCCTGATCACGATGCTCAGCTCAAACACAAGCTATGATCAGGATCGGCTGGCATATGATCAGCAAAAGCTGCGGCAATTTTATCTTACAGAAGGCTATGCCGACTTTAAGGTGACTTCGGCAGTGGCCGAACTGACACCTGACAAACGCGACTTCATTATCACTTATGTGGTGGAAGAAGGTAAGCGCTATCGCTTTGGTGATATCTCCGTCGATAGCGATATCAGAGATTTTGACAACAAGAAGCTGGCAGCAGGGCTCGTCGCAAAGAAGGGCGATTGGTATGACGCCAAGAAGGTTGAAGATTCAGTCGAAGGAATCAACCAGACGGCGGGTCTGTTCGGCTATGCTTTTGCCGAGGTAAATCCCGAGTTTCAGAAGGATACTGACACTCTCACGATGGGGATCAATTTTCATATCGCAGAAGCAAAGCGTACCTATGTTGAGCGAATCGATATTAACGGTAATACGCAAACACAGGATAAGGTTGTCCGGCGCGAAATCCGCCTGACCGAAGGCGATGCGTTCAACAGTTTCCTCGTCAAGCGATCACAGGATCGGATCAACTCGCTCGGTTTTTTCCAGGATAAGCTCGAAATTCAGCAAAAGCCGGGGTCGGCACCCGATCGCGTCGTCTTGGAAACCAACGTCGAAGAGCGTTCAACGGGCGAGCTAAACCTGTCGATTGGGTTTTCGAGCCTTGAGCAGTTCATCGTCCAGGCATCGATCCGGCAGCGTAATTTCCGCGGCAGAGGTCAGGAACTTCGCGCGAGCGCAAACTATTCCACCTTCGCCCAGTCTGTTGAACTGGGATTCACCGAGCCTTACCTGTTCGACAAGAATATTGCGCTCGGCGGGGATCTGTTCCGGCGCGATTTCAATGCGTTTGGCTTTCAGGGAAACCAACGACAAACGACATATACCCAGCAGTCAACAGGATTTTCGCTCAGAGCCGGTGTGCCGCTCACCGAATATTGGTCGCTCTCGGC
>JBBQAU010000092.1:0-8724 GCA_038316685.1 Sphingomonadales bacterium | reverse complement strand
CGCTGCGTGTCGATGATGGCGCAATTGGGCGAGACGGACAGCGCGCGGATGAAGGCGGCGCTTGCGTATCTCTCCGACGAGCAAATGCCCGATGGCAGCTGGTTTGGGCGCTGGGGCGTGAATTATATTTATGGCACATGGTCAGTGCTATGTGCGCTCAACGCCGCCGGGGTTTCACCCCAAGCGCCGACGATGGAGCGCGCGGTCGACTGGCTGGTGGCGATCCAGAACGCTGACGGCGGCTGGGGCGAGAATTGCGATAGCTATGCGCTCGATTATGCCGGTTACACCGCAGCCCCCTCAACCGCCTCGCAAACCGCCTGGGCGCTGCTCGGCTTGATGGCGGCGGGAGCGGTGGAGCATCCCGCAGTTGCGCGCGGCATTGCCTGGCTCGTCGAGCATCAGGAGGCCGATGGGCTGTGGGGGCAGGAAATGTACACAGGCGGCGGCTTCCCGCGCGTGTTTTACCTGCGGTATCATGGCTATCCGAAGTATTTCCCGCTCTGGGCAGTGGCGCGCTATCGCAATCTGAAGCGCGCCAACGACAAGCATGTCGCGTTCGGGATGTGAGCGGCACGCCAACCGTTGCAACGTCCGTCACCCTGAACTCGTTTCACGGTCGATCGCGCCACTCGACTCGTCAGTTATGACGGATCGGCGGATGTTAAAATACGGTCGGCATGACGGCGGGGGGTGGTGGTAAGCGCCCCCATCCTCGTTGCGACCGGCACCAGGCGTGAGGCGGCAACGCTGACCCAACCCGGATTCCTCATCATTCCCGGCGGTGGTGATTCGATTGGTTTGCGCGCGAAGCTGACCGAGGCGGCGGAGGACGCGCGCGGGATCATGAGCTTTGGCTTTGCGGGTGCGCTCGACGATACGCTGTGCCTTGGCGACTGGGTGATCGGCAACCGGCTGGCTGGAAGCATCAAGACGACCTGCGATCCAGCCTGGGCAGCGGCACTCGCCGTGCAGTTACCGGGCGCACGGATCGGGACAATCTACGCCGATGGCCGCCTGATCAGTTCGGTGCCTGAAAAACTGGCGCTGGGCGAACAACACAGCGCGGTTGCCGTTGATATGGAAAGCCACATAGCAGCGGAGGTCTCAGCCGAACGCGGCCTGCCCTTCGCCATCGTCCGCTGCATCTCCGACGAAGCCCGCCACGTCCTGCCGCCTGCGATTACCGTCGCGATGCTGCCGGATGGCAGCGTGAATGGCGGCGCGATGCTGGCGTCTATCCTGACGCAGCCAGGTCAACTGCCCGCGCTGGTCACAACGATCCGAGGATTCTTGCGCGCAATGGCGGCGTTAAAGCGGGGGTCGGCCCGTCTGCTGCCTCCCCCACCGGAGGAGGATTCATTCAAGCCGCCTGCTGCACCCTTTTATCCGCGTTCGGGTTCTCGGCCTTGATCCGGGCCAGTTCGCGCTCGACATGCGTTGAGTGAACGTCTTCGGACTTGCGAGCGTGGGTCAGATCAATGTCCGGGGCCATCGGGCCTTCGGTACGGATACCCTTGCGACCGACGGTGAACATTTTCAGTGGATTGCGGATCGCATCCGTCGCTGCGGTGCCTTCAAAACCGCAATGGACCATGCAGTTTGAGCATTTTTCATATTTGCCGACGCCGTACTGGTCCCAATCGGTGCCTTTCATCAATTCAGCGAAGCTATCGACATAGCCTTCGCCGACCAGATAGCAGGGCTTTTGCCAGCCGAAGACGGTGCGTAGCGGCATTGACCAGGGCGTGCATTCATACGTCTGGTTGCCGGCCAGAAAATCGAGGAACAGCGGCGAATTGGTGAAGGTCCACGCCTTGCCACCATCGCCACGACGGAACACGTCGCGGAAGAAATTTTTGGTGCGTTCGCGCGTCAGGAAATGCTCCTGATCGGCGGCGCGCTCATACGAATAGCCCGGCGAGATCGTGATTTCGACATCGCGCTTCTTCATTTCATCGAAGAAACCGGCGAGCCGCTCTGACGATGCGCCGTCGAACACGGTGCAATTGACCTGAACGCGGAAACCCTTGGCCTTGGCGATCTCGATTGCTTCAATCGCGACCTCATACGTGCCGTCCTGATCAACCGCATGGTCATGCATGCCCTGATCGCCATCGAGATGGATTGACCAGGTAAAGAAGGGCGACGGCGCGTAATCGGCAATCTTCTTCTTCAACAGCAGCGCATTGGTACACAGGATGACGAATTTTTTCTTGGCGATATAACCCTTTACGATCTTGGGCATGTCGCGGTGGAGCAATGGCTCGCCACCGGCGATCGACACGGCGGGCGCGCCGCATTCGTCAAGCGCGTCCATGCACTGATCATAGCTCAACCGCTGGTTCAGAATCGCATCGGGATAATCGATCTTGCCACAGCCCGGGCAAGCAAGATTGCACCGCAGCAAAGGCTCGAGCATCAGCACGAGCGGGTATTTACCGCCCTTGATATGCTGCTTCACGGTGTAGGTGCCAATCCGCACCAGCGGGGAGAGGGGCAGGCTCATGATCTTGTTCCTATTCCGCCGCAACTTGCTCGGGCGCGGGTAGACGGGTCTTCGTAACTTTGCGTAGCTCGGCGGGCAGGCTAAATTCCAGCGTTTCCTCAATCCCGTCAAGCTGTGACACCGTCACATGCCCGATTTTGCGCAGTGCAGCAATAACGCTGTCAACCAGCTCGTCGGGTGCAGAGGCACCGGCGGTCAGGCCAATCGTCTCGATGCCCGCAAGCCAGGCCGGATCAAGCGCATCGCCGTCAGCAACCAAATAGCTCGGCAAACCCGCATCAACGCCGATTTCGCGCAACCGGCTTGAGTTGGAGCTGTATTCGGCACCGACCACGAGCAGCATATCGACCACGCGGCACAAATCGCGCACCGCCGTTTGGCGATTCTGCGTCGCATAACAGATGTCCGAAATGTCCGGCCCGGTAATGTCGCTGAACCGGGCGGAGAGCGCCGCGATAATACCGCGCGTATCGTCAACGCTCAAAGTCGTCTGGGTGATATAGGCGAGCGGCGCATCATTGGGCAGATCAAGCCGCGCCACATCTTCCTCGGAAGAAACCAGATGGACGGGCGCATCAACCTGTCCAATCGTGCCTTCAACCTCGGCATGCCCTTCATGACCAATCAATACAATCGCGCGACCAGCGGTGGCATAGCGGCGGCCCTGGATATGAACCTTGGTAACAAGCGGGCAGGTTGCATCCAATATGGGAAGTCCGCGCGCGCGCGCCTCCATCTCAACCTTGCGGGAAACGCCGTGCGCGCTGAAGACGGTTTGGGCACCGGCAGGCACCTCGTCCAGTTCCTCAACGAAGATCGCACCCTTTTGCCGCAACTTGTTGACGACATGGCGGTTGTGGACAATCTCATGGCGCACATAGACAGGCGCGCCATAGAGATCGAGCGCCCGCTCGACGATTTCAATTGCACGTACCACACCCGCGCAGAAGCCACGCGGCTTTGCCAGAATTACTTGCAACGATTAAACCCTTTCCGTCCCCTCGAGTGCCATTCCGGGTTTGTCCCCCACAAATCCGGCAGCATCGTGACCGGTCACGGATATTTTATTCCCTGACCGATTATCGATTGTCATTATCAAAAAATGCAGAAATGAAAAGCCGGAAATCAAACGGCGGCGCTGCGGACCGGACGCCTGCTATGCCATCAGGCGGCATAACTTGCCATTTCAGTGCCTCAAAATTGCCATGTCGTTAGTCGAGGGAGGGGATGACGGGGGGATAGACGGATCGATTTGGCGGCGATATCGCTGCGAGTTGGTTAGGGAATCGGAAACCTGAATAATGAATTTTTTTGGACGGCTGGTGATGCCGTTGGCGCTGACTATGGTGTCGGCCCCCGCCCTCGCTCAATCAATCGATCCCGCACGCGCGCCGGTGCAGTCGCTGAGCGACAGCCTGATCGCACTGATGAAAGCCGGCAAGAAGCTGGGTTTTGCCGGGCGATCAGCCCAGATCGCACCAGTTGTTGATCGCGTGTTTGATCTGCCGCTGATGGTGCGACTATCCGTTGGCCCTGCCTGGACCAAAGCTGATGCAGGCGACAAGGCCGCGTTGATCACGGCCTTTCGGAAACTGACGATCAGCGAATATGCCAATAATTTTGATGGCTGGTCCGGCCAGGCGATTGCGGTGGACCAGAAGGTGGAGGCGCGCGGCACCGACCGCTTTGTAAAAACGATACTGAGCGATCCC
The DNA here is from genome assembly GCA_038316685.1 of Sphingomonadales bacterium. GTDB lineage: Bacteria > Pseudomonadota > Alphaproteobacteria > Sphingomonadales > Sphingomonadaceae > Sphingomonas. Next base: position 4,503 of record JBBQAU010000092.1, on the reverse strand, counting down.
AAGGCTGATTCTGTCAGTATCGGTTACCGCTTACGCCAAAATGGCACCGACTGGCGCGTGATTGACGTGTTCTTTAAAAATTCGATCAGCCAATTGGCGATGCGCCGGTCCGATTTTACCGCGATTCTGGCTAAAGGCGGGGTGAAATCACTGGTCGGACACATCAACCAGCTTGCTGAAAAGGCTGGCCGCTGAGCCACCGGCGCGTCTTTGGGGGGACCGCCGATACGCTCGTTTTAACCTTGCTGATGGCGGGAACGGCTGTGAGCGCGCAGGAGGCAAGCGCGCCTCCGGTGATCGCATCCCAGCCCGTGCCGGTCAGCACCAACGCACCAGAGACGGCGGTGCCGGTCACCGCAACAAAGCCGGTCAAGCTCCGACGGGTGCGCGCCCCTGGCGATCCGTGGGAGGGCTTTAACCGGGCGATGTTTGGCCTCCACCAGGATTTTGACCGCGTCCTCTTTCGTCCGGCAGCACTTGGCTATCGCGCGCTGTTTCCAAAGCCGTTGCGCAGCGGCTTACGCAATGGCCTGTCGAACCTGACAGAGCCGTTCGTTTTTCTGAATGATTTGCTCCAGATTCGTCCGGGACGGGCGTTAAAGACGCTGCTGCGCTTCGTAATTAATTCGTCAATCGGCATTGGCGGCATTTTTGATATCGCCAAGAAGAGGAATTTACCGCACCGCAATAACAGTTTGGGCAACACCATCGCTCATTATGGCGGCGGCCCGGGACCATATCTGTTCCTCCCGCTGGTCGGGCCAACAACCCTGCGCGACTTCATCGCGGATCAGTCGGAAGATTTCATCCCGCCGTTTGCCATCGGCCGTCCGCTGTATCCTTTTTATCGCATTGAGTTCCAGATACCCCGACTGGCGCTCGGCGGCATCGACCTCCGCGCCGAATCTGACGATGCTCTGCGCACTATTTTGAAGACCGCAGCTGATCCTTATGCGACGTTGCGGTCGGTTTATCTCCAGAACCGCGCAGCGGAAATCGCCGAGAATGAAGGCAAGCCCGTCTCACCCGGGATTGACGACGCGCTTGTCGATCCCGAAGCTGCGGCGGCTCCGTTTCCGACTGATACAGCAACCGCGAGCCCGACCGATCCTGCGCCGTTTACACCGCCAATAGCCGACGCCGCGCCTCCTGCCGTGCCGCCCGCTACTGATGTCGCGCCCGAACCACCCGTACCGGAGGCAAGCAACGACGCCACGGCTGATCTACTTTGCTTTTCCTGATCCCGTAACGGCCGGATCAGCTCACGCGGGTTCGCCCTCTGCTTCGCGCGGCGGACCCAAAAGGGCCGGCTCGAAAATCAGCGCGCACACCAACGTCCAGGCGAGCGAGATCATCAAGATCTTCCCCATGCTTGCAGTCCCGGGATGCGCGGACAGCCACAACGCGCCAAACGCGCTGCCTGTCGCGAGCGCACTGAACAACACTGCGCGCGCAAGGCTTGATTGCAGTAATTCGGTCGCTCCCGCGCGCCACGCCATCACGAAATAAATGTGGAAGGCAACGCCAACGCCGAACAGCAGCGGGAAGGCAATGATGTTGGCAAAGTTAATCGGCTGACCGATAATGACGCAGCTAGCAAGGGTAAGAAAACCCGACAACACAACCGGGGCAAGTGTGAATGCCACCTCGCGGACGTCGCGCAGCACCGCGAAAAGGAGCGCGCTCACCAGCAGCAGCGCAAGGATACCCGCCTCAACAAACGCCCAGGCAACTGTTTTCGCCGCCTCCTGCGTGGCGACTGGCAACCCGGTCGCGTTGGGCATTAACTGCCGGACGGATGCCGTAAAGCGGGCGAGCACGTCGTTATCATTGCTGTCACCCTTAGGAAAAATCTGGACGCGGGCGCGGCCATCTGCCGACACCCAGTCGCGGATGATTTCCTCTGGCAAGCTCTCTCGTGTCACCGTCGAGGCTTGAAGCACCAGGCGAATTTGATCGAGCATGACCGTCAACGGCACGACCAACGTCTCGCTCGCGACTGCGCGAATAGCGGGTGTTGCCGCAGCAATCCTCCCTAACGTTAAAGCAAGGGCGCGCGCATGGGCAACAGCCGGTCCTTGTTGCATGGCCGCAACGGCATTCAACTTGTCGCGCAGCTCAATCAGCGCGGCAATCGTTTCAGAATCGCTTGGCGCAGCCGCAATTTCAAAAGGGTTGAGCGTAAGATCGAGCAGCACCGCTGCATCTTCAATCAGCGCCAGCTTGGCGGGTTGATCGTCGGGAATGTAGCTGTCGAGGCCGATCACCTGTGCTACCTCAGGAAGCTTTTCCACCCGATTCATGATAGTTCTGGCTTCGATCCGGTTGGTGACAAGCACGTCGATTGTGTTTGGGGTACGCATCGGATCACGCATCAAATCGGTGAGCGACCGCATTGCCGGACCGTTGGGATCGCGCAGGTGGAGCGGATTAAAGTCAAACCGGACGAACGGCAACAAAGCGACGCTGATCCCCATCGAAATGGCAAATGCCCACAACACTTTCTTCCGATTATGACAGAGCCAGTTGTCGAGCGGCGCTGCGCTGGCAAAACCAACCTCGCCAAGTGGCGCTTTTGGTCGCAGCAGCATCAGCAAAGCGGGCAACAGCGTTACCGACAGGGCAAGGGCGATCAGCATGCCAAGGCCTGCAATGATGCCCAGCTCTGAAATGCCAACATAGTCGGTTGGCAGAAAGGCACCAAAGCCAAGGAATACGGCACCCGCCGCCAACGCAAGTGGCGCACCAAGATCTGCCGCGGCACGCTCCAATGCCAGCGCGGGCGCGATGCCTTCCAGCCGTTCTGCATTGAACTTGATACTGATCTGAATCCCGAAATCGACACCCAGCCCGACAAAGAGCGGGATGAAGGCAATTGAAATGAGATTGAACCGCCCGACCGCGAGCAGCCCGACCGCGCTCGTCAACAGCAGTCCGACGATGGTGGTAATGATGATCGCGGCAACAATCCGGCCCGACCTTGTTGCAAGCCAGAGCGTCACCAGCATCGCCAGCGCCATTACCAGCCCGACAAGGCCGATATTCTCTTCAAGCGTTGAGAATTCCTCGTCACCCAGCGGCACCTCGCCCGTCACCTGAACCCGCGCGCCGTGCGCTGCGTCAATGCCGAGCGCCTTGGCCCCGTTAAAAATCGCGCCGATCGCGCGTTCACCGGGCTTGAGATCGCTAAAATCAAGCACTGGCTGCATCAGGATCAAGAGGCGGGTTGGTGGCGAATCGGTGGCCCCTTGCGCAAACAGCGACTGCCACGAAAAAAAGCTTGTCTCTCCCTTTATAACTCGGCTCAACGACCGGTCTAGCGCCACCATCGCCGGATCAATATCGCCAAGCGTCGCAGTCCCCTGCTCGACCCCGATCAGCATCGTCGATAGCGCAACTGCGATACCGCGCAGCGACGGATCAGCGGCCAGCGGGCCAAGCAGCGGCTGCGCCTTGATCAGCGACGCCGTCGTAGAGCGGACATCATCGACCGACCCGAACAAAACGCCGTTGCGGCCAAGCCAATCCCCCCCATCGGGACGGCGGACGGCTTTGAAATGCGCCGGATCGGCGGCCATTTGTTGAAATAAGCGCGCGGCGGCCGATTCGGCAATTTCAGGCGTTTTGCCATCAATAATGACCAGTGTCGCATCCACCAATTGTGGGAACGAACTTTGTTCGGCCGCGTCATTGCGCCGCCATTCGACGTCGGGCGAAATCAAGGCCGAAGTGTCGGTGGTCATCACGAAATGCGTTGCGGCGTAATAGCTTGCCAGCACCGCCAACAGCGCTGTCACCATCAGCACCACAACCGGCCGCTTGGCGCTGAAAGCAACGCTGTGGAAGATTTGGGCCGCCGCCATCCTCGTCTGTCTTAACCAGCGCCGCCCAGCATATAGCGCGTCTTGATCTTGATCGTCCTGTCGCTCGCCACGCTAAACACTGCATCCGCCCAACGCGGCGGGGCAAGCCGGATCGGTGCGTCATTGGAAAAGCCGATCCCCTCCTTGGGGATGCCGAACAGCCCTTGATCGACCTTCCCGTTCAGATTCTCATCGTGCGAGGTTTGCGCGCCATAATCGCCGGCCGGAACATGATGAACCGTCAGGATTGTCGTCCCCTGTACGGCCTTGCCATCGGCGCGGATCGGACAGTCTTTCAGGAATTCCTTCTGGCGGCACAGATCGACATGGACCCGCCCCTTGGCGTTGCGGACATTGGTAATTTCAACCGTCACCGTAAATCCGCCCGCAGCCGGCGCTGCCATGCCTTGCGCGGCACCGGCAACGCCCGCCATTGGCAGGGCGAGGGCAAAGATTAGCGCTGCCGCGATTTTCACGCCCTGATTTCTCCGACGCGTGCGCTTTCGTTCCACCTGAGCGCGGTGAGCACCGAGGCGATGATGGCGTCGGCGTCGAGGCCGGCCTCGGCATATTGCACGTCGGGCTTTTCGTGGTCCTGGAAGATATCGGGCAGGCGCAGCGTGCGCAGTTTCAGTCCGGC